>NCJR01000137.1 GCA_002282555.1 Rhodobacterales bacterium 34-62-10 | reverse complement strand
CAGCAGGCATGCACCGTTATGTGTCCGACTTCGGTCCACAAGCCATTGAAAGACCAACCGATCTTGACGGTAGGACACATAAGAAAACGGGGCACAAAATGTCCACAACCACCCTTCCGGCGATCCAACCCCGTCCGAGGCGGATATCATGATGACCCAGCAAATCCAGACCGCGGCCGAAGCGCTGGGTCTGACGCTGCACGACCATCTGGTGATCGGAAAATCCCGCGAGTTGAGCTTCAGATCGGAAGGTCTGTTGTGACCTCGCAAGATTTCACGACTACCTAACCCAGACTTCGACCCGTCGGTTCACCTGCGCTCCCCAAGCGCTGTCATCGCATGCCATGGGCATGGCCTCTCCAAACGCGTCCGTGGCGATCTCGACCTGCGAAAAATCGGCGGTCTCGGCGGCACTCATCACAGCTTGCCGCACAGCCTCGGCTCGACGTTCTGCGATCATGCGGTTCGTAGTGGCCGGACCGTCGCCATCGCTGAAGCCAATGAACATCAGCTTCCGGCCGTCATAACTTCCCTCGTCCAGACGCCGCGCCAGTTGGTCCACGTTGGATCGCGACTGCGCATCCAGTGTCGCCGAGCCGGGTTCAAACCGGAATGTCGTCGTCAATCGCTGCATCGGTCCAAGTACATCAACCATCCTTTGCAAATCCTCCAGCGTCGTCTCCTCGCCGGCCTGCGCGATGGCGTTGAGGAATCGGTCACCCTGCGCGGCCACGGGAATCGCCTCGGGCGCCAGATCAACAAAACCGGCACGACGAATCACGATCTGGGCGGGTGCGCTTTGGGTGTAGAACAGGAATTCGCGCGCCAATCGGGGTAAGCGACGGGCCGGGATGTAAAGAAACATCGGCGCGGTCAACGGAAAGTCCTCTGTCTTGATGGTCTGCCGGGTCGCCCGCAAAGCCACACCGCATTCTCCCGACAGGCCAAGCCGCCGCGCCGGGCCGGTTTCGGCAGTGCTGGCCAGACCCAAACCGAACGGATCGGCGGCAACCGCCAATGCCAGGCCGGTATCCGTCATGTGCCGCTCAACCTGTGACACGATACCCTGATCAAACGACGACAACAATTTGTCGACCGCAGCCTGAGCCAATCCCGAATCTGCATTGCGCAAGTGCAGGCTGATCGGGGCATCTGGCCCACCAAGTTCCGACCAATTGGTGATCTGTCCAGCAAAAGCTGCCGCAAGATCGGACGTGGATATACGATCGAGAGGAATTGTCGCCGGTACGATTGGCACAAGGGCATCCAATGCCAAGACACGGAACCGCCCCCGGTTTCTGAGGTCACCGAACCCTGCCTCCTCTGCCCGCTCCGCTTCATCAGGGCGAATTTCGCGCAGTGACATCGCGATATCAGCCTCATTCGCCAGAAGATCGGCAAATCCCTCGTCCGAGTTTGTCATGCGCAGAAGAAAGCGCCCCAGATCACGCCCCGTTTGACGGTCGAACAACAGATACTCGACATGATCCGAGTCCAGGAATTCGCGGCGCAGCCCGTACCCTTCGCGCAGGGCAAATCCCTCGATCAACGCGGGCAACAGCACATCGGCCATGCTGGCGGCGCCAGAAATCGAAAGCCGCGCCACATAATCCTCAAGGTTCGGACAGGCTGGGCCCTCGCACAACACGCCACTGCCATCCACCGTCAATTCACCATAGATCGAGTCAATGCGGTAATATTCCCCGTCAAAGCCCAGAAATTTTCCGGACAACGAAACAGCCCCGTCGCGCGAGGTGAGGGTGATATCCTGTGCTGCCAACGGCCCGGCCAATCCAAAGCAAAACAGGAAAGACCAGGTCAATCGGGCGGCAGATGTAAAAAGTGCGGCTGCGATGGCCGCACGAACCGTATACATTGAGCAGCCCCGAATTTTGCGCGCTAGTTCCGCGCGATCTTCAGGTCTTGGAGCAGGTTTTTCAACACCAGAAAACCACCGGTGGCATCGCAACCCGGAATATCGATGGTCAGGTCCTTCACGCTCAACGCGCCGCCACCCATGATCTGCAGGGCCTGCCCTTCCATCAGCCTTCCACAGGTCTGGGCCGTGACTTCGGTTTCCACACTCAGAACGATGTCACCGGATTGTGCCGAGGTTCCTGACGGAAACGTATAGACCTGCGCCCTCAGGTCCTGATCCGGCATCGCGCGGCCATGCTCAGTCATGAAGCCGCCTTTGCCAAGCGCCGCCTGTTCCATGTCGCGCGGAGCCTGCGAACAGACATGTCCGGCGTCACCGTAATTGGCACCGAACTCAAGGGCGTGGATCTGCATCTCGCCCGGCCCCTGCCATTGAACAACCACACGGTCATAGATATCAAGAGACGTGATCTCGGTCTTGGCCATGGCTGTCAGACCGCTGTCAAACGCCGCCATATAGACCGCGGTTTGCGAAAGTGCCGGAAGTTGCACCGCCAAAACTCCCGCCTCATCCATTTCTTCGGTGATCATCATCCCGTTATGGTGCAACGTCACGCGCGCACCGGCCTCACAAGGGGCAGACAGGGTCAGATCAACCATGGCAGCAGCCATGGGGCGGGCAACCAATGTGGCGTGACAGTCCGACGTTACCGCATCAAGCCCGGATGCCGCAACCGAGGCCGAGGCAAGGACCAGGGCTTCGGAAAGGTCATCGCGCTTATGGTCCTCAACATCAAGAAGACCGGGCGCAAGACGCGGCATGACCGGTTCGGCCGCCATTGTTTGCAACTGCATCGCGGGGGCCGAAGTATAGGCGATGGACGTCAGTTCCAGCGCCGTGATCCCGGAAAAAGGATTCACACCTGAGTAAACGGGATCGCTTGTGTGCGTCTGAGCTTCCTTGGCTTGCGACGCCTGCGGCCCATACCGCAGTTCCGCCACCGGAGAGGATTGCATGACAAACCCTGTCCCAAGCGCTGCAAAAAGCGTTGCGCCTGCCAGAATCGTGTTTTTCAAACGCGCCATGGGGCCTCTCCATACTCACACCAAGATGGAGATTCATTGCCAGACCAAGCTGGCATCTGTGTGGCCAAGGTCGGGTCAGTTTCAGGCTGTCCGCCACGTTTGGCGCAAAACAGCCCAAAACCTGGGGAAATCCACGAAAGATTGCGGCGGGACTATGGCGCACTAAGCCAGTCGGCCGTGGCAATGCTTGAATTTCTTGCCGGACCCGCAAGGACACGAATCGTTCCGACCGGGATTTCCCCAAGTGGTCGGATCGGTCTCGTCAAAGCCTTGCAATGCCACATTTGTGGCGTCCTCGCTCTGTTGCGTGCCGGACGCCGCATCCTGCGCAGCTTTCATCTGGGCGGCAAGCGTGGCTTGTTGGGCTGCGTATTGACGGACCATTTCCTGTTGTTCTTCTTCCGACAACGGACGGATCTGTGCCAATTTGCGGGTCACATCCTCACGCAGGCTATCCAGCATGGATTCGAAAAGCTGGAACGCCTCGTTCTTGTATTCGTTCAGCGGATCACGCTGGGCATAGCCGCGGAAACTGACAACCGAACGCAGATGTTCCAGCATCAGAAGATGCTCGCGCCATTTCGCGTCGATCGTCTGTAACAGGATCTGCTTTTCGATCTGGCGCATGTTATCCGCACCGAACGCGGCGGCTTTCTGCTCCATCGCCTGCGTCGCCGCGGCTTCCAGACGTTCCGTGATCTGTTCGTCGTCAACACCTTCCTCGGCGGCCCAATCAACCACAGGCACATCGACACCCAGCTTCTCGATACAGGCGGCATGCAGGCCTGCAACATCCCACTGATCGGCATAGGTCTTGGGCGGCATGAACTCTTCGACCAGATCGTCGATCACCTGGCTGCGCATGTCACTGATCGTCTCCGACAGATCCAAGGCCTCCATGATCTCACGGCGCTGGCCGAAAATGACCTTGCGCTGCTCGTTCATCACATCGTCGAATTTCAAAAGTTGCTTGCGGATGTCGAAGTTCCGGCCCTCGACCTTGGCCTGTGCGCGCTCCAGCGATTTGTTCACCCAAGGATGAACGATCGCCTCACCTTCCTTCATTCCAAGGCTGGACAAGACCTTGTCCAGACGTTCGGACCCGAAGATCCGCATCAGATCATCCTCAAGGCTCAGGAAAAAGGACGACCGCCCCGGGTCACCCTGACGGCCCGAGCGACCGCGCAGCTGGTTGTCGATCCGGCGGCTTTCGTGGCGTTCGGTGGCCAGAACGAACAGACCACCCGCTTCCTTGACGCGCGCTTCCTCGTCGGCATGCTCAGCCTCGATCCGGGCGCGCAATTCATCAGGATGCGCCTCGGGATCGGCAGCCAAGGCCTCCATCACCTTGAATTCGACGTTTCCACCCAGTTTGATGTCGGTCCCGCGACCCGCCATGTTTGTGGCAATCGTCACAGCGCCGAACTTGCCAGCGTCGGCAACAATCTGCGCTTCTTTTTCATGCTGCCGCGCATTCAGAACATTATGAGGAATGCCTGCATCCTTGAGCAGCGTGGACAGGGACTCGGACTTTTCGATCGAGGTGGTTCCCACCAGAACCGGCTGACCCTTGGCATTGGCCTCGCGAATGGTTTCGACAATGGCCTCGTATTTCTCGCGCGCCGTACGATACACGGCGTCGTCCTCATCCTTGCGGGCGATGGGTCGGTTGGTCGGAACCTCGACCACACCCAGACCATAAATTTCCGCGAATTCATCAGCTTCGGTCAGCGCTGTGCCCGTCATCCCGGCCAGTTTCTCGTAGAGGCGGAAATAGTTCTGGAAGGTCACCTGCGCGAGGGTGACGTTCTCGGGCTGGATCTTGCAGCCTTCCTTGGCCTCGATCGCCTGATGCAGACCGTCAGACAGGCGGCGACCGGACATCATCCGACCGGTGAATTCATCGATCAGGACCACCTCGTTGTCGCGAACAATATAGTCCTTGTCCTTGGTAAACAGCTTGTGTGCACGCAGACCCTGATTGACGTGATGCACGATGGTCGTGCTTTCTGGGTCATACAGCGACTGGTCCGCAGGCAGGATGCCGCGCGCATGCAAAAGTTGCTCCAACGCTTCGTTGCCCTCATCGGTGAAGGTCACGTTGCGGGTCTTTTCATCAAGCGAAAAATGTTCCTCGCTCAACTCAGGGATCAGCTTGTCCACCGCCTGATAAAGCTCGGACCGGTCCTGCGACGGGCCCGAAATGATCAAAGGTGTCCGCGCCTCGTCGATCAGAATGCTGTCCACCTCGTCAACGATGGCATAATAATGATCGCGCTGGTTCATCTGATCCAAACTGGATTTCATGTTGTCGCGCAGATAATCGAAGCCCAACTCGTTGTTAGTGGCATAAGTAATGTCAGCACCATAGGCGATCTTCTTCTCCGCCTCAGGCTGCTGCGGATAGACCACTCCGGTCGTCAGACCCAGCGCACCATAAACCTTGCCCATCCAATCCGCATCGCGGCGGGCAAGATAATCGTTCACGGTGACAATATGCACGCCGCGCCCCGTCAGCGCGTTCAGATACGCCGGGAAGGTTGCGACAAGCGTCTTGCCCTCACCCGTCTTCATCTCGGCAATGTTGCCCTGATGCAGGAAGATTCCGCCCATCAATTGTGTATCAAACGCCCGCAGCCCCAGCGCGCGGCGGGCTCCTTCACGGCAGTTAGCAAAGGCCTCGGGCAGGATCGCGTCAAGTGTCTCGCCCTTGGCGATGCGCTCCTTGAACTCGGCCGTCTTGTCCTTCAGCCCCTGATCGGACAATGCCTGAAACTGCGGTTCCAGCGCGTTGATCTTTTCGACAAGCGGACGAACCGATTTGATCTTGCGGTCATTGGGTGTGCCGAACACCTTCTTGGCAAGAGTTCCGAGTCCCAGCATATTCGTTCCGTTCCGCTCGTTGACAGAGTTGTGCAAGCCATCTGCTTGCCCGCTCTTTCCGCAGCACATATGAAGAGGCGGGAAAAGACAGCCAAACCTGGCCTTAGGGCGATGTAAGGGGCGGCTGTATGACTGTCAACGC
>NCJR01000492.1 GCA_002282555.1 Rhodobacterales bacterium 34-62-10 | reverse complement strand
GATTTGTGCAACATGTGTAACCGCCCCTTGCGCAAGAGGGATCCTCGGAGCTGCTTTTGGCGCGTCATCGGGTGCTGACATGTGTCCGGCCTCTGATGCGGCCATTGTCATGCCGCAGGCCCGTATGGTGTTCGAAGGTCGGGTCCAGATCAAAGCCGCGTGCTCGAAGGCACTCTGTTGCACACTGGTTCTCCCGATCCCGTCTCACGACTGTTGCGCCAAACTGCTTCTTGCCCTCTTCCGCTCCGACGTCCTCGCGACCGACGGTGGCTTAGGCCGCCGCAGCCGGAGACTTGTAGACGCCGCCCTTGGCCATCAAGGCCCAGACGATCCGCGCCATTTTGTTGGCCAGCGCCACGCGTACCAGCATCGGTGGCTTGCGCGTCAGCATCCCGCCCAGCCATGTGCCCGGGAGGGCAGAGGCGTGGACATGTCGTTTGATGATGACGCTGTTGGCCCCGATGATCAGCAGGCGTCGCAGCGATCGCTCGCCCATCTTCGTCGTGGCCCCGAGGCGCTGCTTGCCACCGGTCGAATGCTGCCGGGGCGTAAGGCCGAGCCAGGCCGCAAAATCGCGCGCCTTGCGGAATGTCTCGGGTGGCGGGGCCAGGACCGCGATGGCCGTTGCGATCAGCGGCCCGATCCCGGGCACCGTCATCAGGCGCCGCGCGACCTCGTTCTCTTTGGCCCGGCGGGCGATCTCGGCATCGAGCTTGTCGATCTCAGCCTCCAGATGGCCGAGTGCCGCAACAAGAACCTTCAGGGTAGAGATGGCATCGACGGGCAGGCCGCTGTCCGGATCCTCGACAATGGCGATCAGCTTTGCGGCGTTGGCTGCTCCCTGCGGCACGATCTGCCCGAACTCGGTCAGGTGGCCGCGCAGGGCGTTGATCGCCTGCGTCCGCTGCCGGATCAGAAGCTCACGGATGCGGAAGACCATCGCAGCCCCTTGGGTCTCTTCACTCTTCACGGGCACGAAACGCATCGTCGGGCGCTGTGCGGCTTCGCAGATCGCCTCGGCATCGGCCGCATCGTTCTTCTGGCGCTTCACGAAGGGCTTGACGTAGGCGGGCGGGATGAGCCGCACCTCATGGCCCAGCTTCCCGATCTCGCGGCCCCAGAAATGGGCTCCCCCGCACGCTTCCATTGCGACAACGCAAGGCGGCATTTGGCCGAAGAACGCGAGCACCTGATCTCGCCTCAGCTTCTTGCGCAGCGCCGCCTGACCCGACCCGTCAGCCCCGTGGACCTGAAACACATTCTTCGCCAGGTCGAGCCCGACAGTGATAA
>NCJR01000136.1 GCA_002282555.1 Rhodobacterales bacterium 34-62-10 | reverse complement strand
AACGATTGCAACAATTCCTCTCTGCCTCCGTTCCGGCCTGACAGCCGGAGCGGACAAACCCTTCCGCGGGACCAAACCCGCGCGATACCATCCAACTATGGAGTATGACGATGAAGACACTGATCCTGACGACGACCGCTCTGGTCCTGACCGCTGGCATGGCGCTGGCGCAAAGCCAGACCATCCGCATGGGCACCGAGGGTGCCTACCCTCCGTACAACTTCCTCAACGACAAGGGCGAGGTTGACGGGTTCGAACGCGAGGTGGGTGACGAGCTGTGCAAGCGCGCCGAACTGACCTGCGAATGGGTCACCACCGATTGGGACGGCATCATCCCCAACCTTGTCTCGGGCAACTACGACACCATCATCGCCGGCATGAGCATCACCGACGAGCGTGAGGAAGTCATTGATTTCACGCAGAACTACTTCCCACCCGCCGCATCCGCCTATGTCGGGCTGAGCGCAGATGTCGATGTCACGGGCGGCGTCGTCGCGGCGCAGGCCGCGACCATTCAGGCAGGCCATGTCGCGGCTTCGGGTGCCACGCTTCTGGAATTCGCGACACCCGAGGAAACCGTCGCCTCGGTCCGCAACGGCGAGGCGGATGCCGTCTTTGCCGACAAGGATTTCCTGATCCCGATCGTCGAGGAGTCGGGTGGCGAGCTGAGCTTTGTGGGCGATGATGTCCAGCTGGGCGATGGCATCGGCATCGGCCTGCGCGAAAGCGACACCGAGCTGCGCGCCAAGTTCGACGCCGCCATTCAGTCGATGAAGGATGACGGCACGCTGAACACGCTGATCACCAAGTGGTTCGGCGAGGATGCGATCACCTTCTGATCCCGACCCGCAGGGGGTGCTGCCGATCCCGCGCCGCACCCCCTGCTTCATCGTTCCACAAATACTCATTCCGCCCTTTTGCGTCAGGCAAGCCCATGTTCAGCTTCTGCACAGATCCAGCCACGCTGTCCGATCTGCCCTGGATGGCCTGCTATCTGACGACCGGAAAACACCTGAATTTCTACTGGGCGTTCGGCACCGTGCTGCTGCTGCTGGCGATCACTGCGCCTGCGGCGCTGGCCTTCGGCTTTGCGGGCGCCACCGCCGCACGGTCGCGCTTTGTCCCGCTCAGTCTGCTGGGCAAGACCTATATTGCCATCGTGCGCGGCGTGCCGGATATCGCGTTTTTCCTGTTCTTCGTGATCGCGCTGGATCAGGGGATCGAATATCTCAAACATCAGATGGTCTGCCCCGACTGGGATCAACCGATCCGGCAGGGCAATGATTTCATCGTCTGTCAGGCTGCCAAGGTGCCCTTGGGCAATGCCGCGCAATGGGTCCACAAGACCTACAGCTTCTTTGTCGCGGCCTTCACCTTTGCCATCGTGTTCGGCGCTTTTGCCGCCAATGTGCTTTACGGCGCGATGCGCGCCGTGCCCCGCGCGCAGCTGGAAACCGCCGAGGCCTATGGCATGTCGCACCGTCAGACCTTCTGGCGCATCACCGTGCCGCAGATGTGGGTCTATGCCCTGCCGGGCCTGTCGAATCTGTGGATGGTGCTGATCAAATCCACGCCGCTGCTGTTCCTGCTGGGGGTCGAGGATATCGTCTACTGGGCGCGCGAATTGGGCGGCTCCAAGACGCCGCGCTTCACCGATTACCCGCATGGTGACTGGCGGATGTGGTATTTCCTTGTGCTGCTGGTGTTTTACCTGGCCTTCACGCGGGTGTCCGAGGTGGTGCTGGACCGCATCATGGCGCGGCTGACCCTGGGCCAGGCCACCACGGGCGGCGAAAGCCAGCGCAGGGCGCAAGCATGAGCTGCACCCAGACCATCATGGATTACGGGTTGCGCAGTCTGGGCTATGGCGAGCGGCTGTTGCCGCGCTCGGACTTCACGCTGTGCCAGCAATTCACGCTGATCGGGTCGGGCCTGATCTGGAACGTCTATTTCGGCGTCATCGCACTGGCGGCGGGGTTCTTTCTGGCCACGGCGCTGGCCTTGGGCAAGGGCGCGCGCCCGGCGATCATCCGCAAGCCGTCGGAATGGTTCATCTTCGTGTTCCGGGGCTCGCCGCTGTTCATCCAGTTCTTCTTTGCCTATTTCCTGTTTCTCAGCCTCAAATCCGTGCATCCGGTGTTCGATCCGTTCAGTTCGGCCTGGGCCGGGGCGCTGGTGGTGCTGTTCTTCAACACCGCCGCCTATTCCGCCGAGATTTTCCACGGCGCGCTGAAATCCATCCCGCGCGGCGATGTCGAGGCGGCGAATGCTTACGGCATGTCGGGCTGGCCGCGCTTTCGGCGGATCATCTGGCCCACCATGCTGCGGCTGGCATGGCCCGGCTATACGAATGAGGCGATCTTTCTGTTCCATGCCACCACGCTGGTGTTCTTTTCGGGCTTTCCGGCGCAGCAGCAAAAGGGCGACGCGCTGTATTACGCGCGCTATTTCGCGGATCAGACCTTCAACCCCTTCATCTCCTACCCCATCCTGGCCTTCTATTTCATCCTGCTGACACTGGCGATCATCGGCCTGTTCGGTCTGGTCAACCGCCGCCTGAACCGCCACCTGCCCCCCGAACAGCGGCGCAAAATTCGCTTGCGTCCGAATCTGATCCGGTAGTATCAGTATTTTGATCAAATTTTTTGGGTGTGATCCGAAACATCAATTTCAAATGTTTCGGGCAGCTACAACCTAACGCGTGAAATTTGATCATAAACAAAGGACCAAGGGCATGGACCTGACCCCGCGCGGAGCGTGCATGATGCGCGCCCCGCTGGACTGTGCCAGCCCTCAACCCGTCAGGTGAGACGATGAAGAACTGGCTGAGAAAGCACCCCGAGGTGCGGACGATCCGCGTGGCCGCCGCCGATCTGAACGCACAGGCGCGCGGCAAGCGTGTGCCCACGCGCTATGCCGACAAGGTGGTGGATGAGGGGACGCGCTTTCCGCTTTCGGTGCTGAACCTTGATATCTGGGGCGAGGATATCGACGACAGCCCGCTGGTGTTCGAGACGGGTGACGCCGACGGTGTGCTGAAACCCACCGAGCGCGGCTTCATGCCGATGCCGTGGCTTGAGGCGCCGACCGCGCTGTTGCCGATCTGGATGTTCCGCGAGGATGGCCGCCCCTATGAGGGGGACCCCCGCCACGCCCTGCGCGCGGTGGTGGACCGCTACAAGGCCCATGGCCTGACGCCCGTCGTGGCGGTTGAGTTGGAATTCTTCCTGATCGACGATTCGGGTCGCAAATTGCAGGTCCCGGTCAGCCCCCGTTCCGGCAAGCGGCGCAAGGCGGCAGAGACGCTCTCGATCCGGGCGCTGGATGCGTTCGACACCTTCTTCACCGATCTCTATGAGGCCTGCGAGGAGATGGACATTCCCGCCGACACTGCCATTTCCGAGGCAGGCTTGGGCCAGTTCGAGGTCAACCTGATGCATTGCGACGACGCCCTGCGCGCCGCCGATGATGCGTGGCTGTTCAAGATGCTGGTCAAGGGTCTGGCGCGGCGGCACGGCTTTGCCGCCTCCTTCATGGCCAAACCCTATGAGGATTACGCAGGCTCCGGTCTGCACACACATTTCTCGGTGCTGGACGCCGATGGGCGCAATATATTTGATGATGGCGGGCCTTTGGGCACGGAAATGTTGCGCTATGCGGTGGCCGGGTGTCTGGGGGCCATGTCCGGCTCGACCCTGATCTTTGCGCCGCATTGGAACAGTTACGACCGTCTGGTGCCCGATGCCCATGCGCCCACGGGGATTTGCTGGGGCTATGAGAACCGCACGGCGGCGGTGCGTATTCCGTCGGGCAGCAGCCGCGCCCGGCGGATCGAACACCGCGTGGCGGGGGGCGACGTGAACCCCTATCTGATGCTGGCCGCGATCCTTGGCGCTGCACTGAACGGGATCGAGGCGCGGACCGAGCCGCCCGCGCCGATCACCGGCAACGCCTATGCGCTGGACCTGCCGCAGGTGCCCACCACATGGGTCGATGCGATCCATGCGTTTGAAACCTGTCCCGAAATCGCCAGCATCTTCGCGCCCGAGCTGATCCGCAACTTCGTGCTGACCAAACGCCAGGAGCTGCATTACATGGGCGAGCTGACACCCGAGGAACGTGTTGAGATCTATCTCGACACGGTCTGACGCCGCCGCACCGGGGCGGCCATCCCTGCGTCGCCCCGCGCCTGCTTTCCCGGCTTCCCCCCTTGCCCCTTGCCCCATGCCCCTTGTCGTGGCACGGGGGCTTGGCTACCATCGCGCCCATCCCAAATATGGTGTTCCATGAAAATCGGTATCCTGCAAACCGGCCATTCCCCTGACGAGGTCAGGGGCGATCTTGGCGATTATTCCGACATGTTCGCGCAGCTTCTGGGCGGGCATGGCTTTGACTTTGTCACCTTCAACGTGGTGGACGGCGCCTTTCCCGCAGGCCCCGACGATGCCGATGGCTGGCTGATCACCGGATCAAAGCACGGCGCCTATGAGGATCATGCGTGGATACCGCCGCTTGAGGCGCTGATCCGCGCGATCCGTGATGCGGGCAAGCCGCTGATCGGTGTGTGTTTCGGCCATCAGATCATCGCGCAGGCGCTGGGTGGCCGGGTCGAGAAGTTCAAGGGCGGCTGGGCCGTGGGTCCGACCACCTATGATTTCGACGGCGAGAGCATGACCCTGAACGCATGGCATCAGGATCAGGTGACGGTGCTGCCCGAAGGCGCGCGGGTGCTGGCCTCCAACGATTTCTGCGCCAATGCCGCCCTTGCCTATGGCGATACGATCCTGACCATCCAACCCCATCCGGAATTCGGCAAACCCTTCATCGAGGGGCTGATCAGCTACCGCGCCCCCGGCGTGGTGCCGGCTGATCAGATCGCGGACGCGCGCGCGCGTCTGGACAGGCCGCTGGATTCCCCCCGCTTTGCTGACCGCATGGCGGCCTTCTTCAAAAGGACCGCATGACATGAAAGACTGGACCGACCATCTGCCCGAGGCCGCGCGCCTGTTTCTGGAAAACCGACGGCTGGACGAGGTGGAATGCATCATCTCGGACCTGCCCGGCATCGCGCGCGGCAAGGCGGTGCCTGCCTCCAAATTCGCGCGGCAGGATTACTTCCACCTGCCGGATTCGATCTTTTATCAGACCATCACCGGTGACTGGGGCGAGGCAGCGGGGGCCGAGGGGTTCATCGAGCGTGACATGATCCTGCGCCCCGACATGACCACGGCGACCGCAGCACCCTGGACCGGCGACTGGACGCTTCAGGTGATCCATGACGCCTATGACCGCAAGGGCAACGCGATCCCCTTCGCGCCGCGCAACGTGCTCAAACGGGTGGTCGATCTCTATCACAAACAGGGATGGGAGCCGGTGGTGGCCCCCGAGATGGAATTCTATCTGGTCGCGCGCAATCTGGACCCGGCCAAGAAGATCGAACCGATGATGGGCCGCTCGGGTCGCCCCGCCGCCGCGCGGCAGGCCTATTCGATGACGGCGGTGGATGAATTCGGCCCCGTGATCGACGATATCTATGATTTCGCCGAGGCGCAGGGCTTCGAGATCGACGGCATCACGCAGGAAGGCGGCGCGGGACAGCTGGAGATCAACCTGCTGCACGGTGATCCGATCAAGCTGGCCGACGAGGTGTTCTATTTCAAGCGCCTGATCCGCGAGGCGGCGCTGCGGCATGATTGTTTCGCCACTTTCATGGCCAAACCCATCGCCGATGAACCCGGCAGCGCGATGCATATCCACCACTCGGTTCTGGACAAGGCCACCGGGCAGAACATCTTCTCGGGTCCGCAGGGTGGCGAAACGGATGCGTTTTTCCACTTTCAGCAGATCAATCTCGGATTCCATCAGCTCCATCAGGTGCCCGCCCTCCTGGCTGTATTTGCGCCTCTGCAGCTCTCCAATCACCTGCTCGACGTCATCGCTCGGTGATACAGCAGTGGACAGAACGCTGTTCTCCGAAATAGACGCTCTCTCGCTGGAAATAGAGTCAATCGGCGCCCCAAAGGCGTTCAGCGCAAAG
>NCJR01000491.1 GCA_002282555.1 Rhodobacterales bacterium 34-62-10 | reverse complement strand
CACGAAAACGATGCTTGATCAGAGATTTGACCCCGCCGAAGCCGAACCGAGGCTCTATAAAGCCTGGGAGGAAGCGGGTTGCTTCCATCCATCGGGCGATACCAGCGCCCAAGCCTACTCCATCGTCATTCCGCCGCCGAACGTTACCGGCGTGCTGCATATGGGCCACGCGCTCAACAACACGCTTCAGGATGTGCTGATCCGGTTTGAGCGGATGCGGGGCAAGAATGTCCTCTGGCAGCCGGGCACAGATCATGCCGGTATCGCCACGCAGATGGTGGTTGAGCGCCAGCTGGCCCAGGAAGGCAATCTGGACCGGCGTACGATGGGCCGTGAGGCTTTTCTTGAGCGCGTCTGGAAATGGAAAGAGCAATCAGGCGGCGCCATCACCGGCCAGCTCAAGCGTCTCGGCGCTTCCTGCGACTGGAGCCGCGAGCGCTTCACCATGGATGAAGGGCTCTCCAAGGCCGTCACCAAAGTGTTCGTGGAGCTTTACCGCAAGGGCCTGCTCTACCGCGACAAACGCCTCGTGAATTGGGATCCGCATTTCCAGACGGCGATTTCCGATCTGGAAGTCGAACAGAAGGAAGTTGACGGGCATTACTGGCACCTGCGCTATCCGCTGGCAGATGGTGTGACCTACGAACATCCGGTCAAGGATGAAGATGGCAATCCGGCGGGCACCGAAACGCGCAACTATATCGTCGTCGCCACTTCGCGCCCCGAAACGATGCTGGGCGATACCGGCGTGGCCGTTCATCCCGATGATGAGCGGTACAAGGGCCTGGTCGGGAAGTTTGTGGAGCTGCCCATCGTTGGCCGCCGCGTGCCGATCGTGGCGGATGAATACGCCAATCCGGAAAAAGGCTCCGGCGCAGTGAAGATCACACCGGCGCACGACTTCAACGACTTTGAAGTGGGCAAGCGCGCGGGCCATACACCGCTGAATATTCTTACGTCCGTTGCAGCCATCGTCAGCGGCGCAGAAGCAGAGGCCGCCGGTATTCCGGAGGATTTTCGCGGGCTTGACCGGTTTGATGCGCGGCGGAAGGTCGTGGCGTTTTTTGAAGCCCATGAACTCCTTGAACGGATCGAAAATCTCGAGATCGAGCAGCCGTTCGGCGACCGCTCGGGCGTGGTGATCGAGCCGTGGCTCACCGATCAGTGGTATGTCGATGCCGGGACGCTGGCCAAACCGGCGCGCAAGGCGGTCGAGGATGGCCTGACCCGTTTCGTGCCCGAGAACTGGACGAAGACCTATTACAACTGGATGGACAACATCCAGCCCTGGTGC
>NCJR01000135.1 GCA_002282555.1 Rhodobacterales bacterium 34-62-10 | reverse complement strand
CCACTCCGGGCAGTCCCGCGTGCCCTTTCATCGTTCTTCAAATACTCAAAATCCGCCCGCGCCTACCACAGCGCCGCCAGCGATTTCTTCTCCCAATCCGCGTCGAAATCAGCGCCGCCCATCTCGCCCGCCGTGACATCCGCCAGAATATCGCCAAGCGTCGGCAAGCCGGCGGCGTCATCGCGCGCCCAGATCCCCGACCGCATCACGGCGCGCGAACATTGGGCATAGACCTCGGCGGCCTTGACCACGATCACGGTCGCGGGCACCGCGCCATCCTTGGCCAAACTGTCCCGCAGCCCGGTATCCGCTGTCAGCTTTGCCTGCCCGTTGACCCGCACCATGATCTGCGATCCGGGCACCAGAAAGATCAGCGATATCCGCCCATCCGTCACGATATTGCGCAACGAATCCAGCCGGTTATTGCCGCGCCAGTCGGGTATCGCCAGCGTTTTGGGATCCAGCACCCGCGCCACGGGACCGTCATCACCCCGCGGGCTGCCATCGGTGCCACCCGCGCCGACGGTCGAGACGATGCAGAACCGCGACGCCTCGATCCAGCGGCGATAGCTCGGCGTCAGATGCGGCGCCACCTTGCGCTGCGATCCCACCGAGGCGGGGCCATAGAGCGCCTCCAGCCCCTCGATCCGGTCAATGAACTCCATCCCTCACGCCTCCCCCAATGCCGCCCGCGCCTCGGCAATCAGCCGGTCCGAGGTCGTCTCGACCTCCGCCTCCAGCCGCGCCATGAACTCCGCCCGCTCCAGTCCCGGCGGGATCAGCGGCAGGAACTCCACCACCGCCAGACCGGGCTTGCGATAAATCCCCGTGCGCGGCCAGAACACGCCCACATTGGTGGCCACCGGCGCGCAATCCTGCCCCATTTGGTCATAAAGCGCGCCGGTGCCAATCTTGTAGGGCATCTTGACGCCGGGGGCCACGCGCGTGCCTTGGCTATAGATGATCAGCTGCCCTGCCGCCTGATGGCCCGATGCCACATCCGCCAGCATCTTCTTGATGGCCACGCCGCGCTTGCCCCGGTTCACCGGCACACAGCCAAGGCGATAGGCATAAAGCCCGATGATCGGCGTCCAGAGGATCTCGCGCTTCATGATGAAGATCGCCGCAGGCAAGGCGTTGAAGATCATCAGGATATCCAGAAATGACTGATGCTTGGCCGCAACCAGCGCGCCGCCTGTGGGGGGCGTGCCCCGCACCTCGACATTCAGGCCCACCATCCAGCGCGCGGTCCAGAACACCCAACGGCAATAGGCCTTGCAGCCGCGCCGCGCCCCCTCGGGCGACAGGATGGCACCCGGCAGATACAGCAGGCCGATCACCAGCATCATCACATACATCTGGCCCACAAAGACCAATGATCGCAACCAGCGCCAGGCGTGGGACATCAGGACAACTCCCTCAGCGTGCGGTGGGCGGCATGGCGTGTGGCGGCAAAGGCCACGGCCGCCCCCAGTGGCGGAATGGCCAGCGGCCAGATCCAGTGCCAGCCCTGAAAGCCAAGCCCCGTCAGAAAACTGGCCTCGGCCTGTTCCGCCGGCAGGATCAGCACGGCGATCATGCCCAGCGCCGTGCCCGCCGCCGCCCCGCCCAGCGCGCGCAGGGTGAACCGGCGCACGAAGGCGCGCGCGATATAGGCATCACGCGCCCCCACAAGCCGCAGCACCGCGATCACCTGCGCGTTCGCGGCCAGCGCCGCCTGTGCCGCCAGCGTGATCATCGCCGCCGTGGTCGCCCCGATCAGGGCAATGGACAGCCAGCCCAGCAGCCGCAGGCGATCCGCCGCCTCGACCAGCGGCCGCCGCCAGCGGGTGTGATCGTCCAGCACGGCGCCCGGCACTTCGGCCGATAAACGCAGACGCAGACCGGCGGCGTCATAGCCGGTCTCATCCTCGATCACCTCGATCAGTTGCGGAATCGGCAGCGCCTCGACCGGCAGATCGGGGCCGAACCACGGCTCCAGCAGGGCGCGCTGTTCTTCATCGGACAGGGCGCGGGCCGAGGCCACGCCCGGCGTCGTCTCAAGCACACGCAGGGCGGCGGCGGTCTGCGCTGCGCGCTGATCCAGCGGCGCCGAAATCCGCAGGGTGGACGCGCGGGCCAGCTCATCGCTCCAGCGATCCGCCAGACGGCCGGTCGCCAGCGACAGCGCCAGTGCAAACACCGTCAGGAAAGCCATGGCACCGGCCGCGAATACCGTCAGACGGGCCGTAAACCCCGTGGGCGGCACCAGCCGGTCGGCCTGCACATCGCCCGCCAGAAACCCGGTGATGCGGGACAGATCCACCCTCACAGATCCGCCCCCGCTGTCTGCAACCGGCGCTGCGAAATCCGCAGCACCCGCGCCTGCACCTGACTTTTGGCGGCGCGGATCAGGTTCATGTCATGGGTCGCGATCATGATCGTCTTGCCCATCCGGTTCAGCTCGACCAGCAGTTGCAACAGGCGCTGCGACATCTCCCAGTCGATATTGCCGGTGGGTTCATCGGCCAGGATCACCTCGGGTGACATGATCACGGCGCGGGCCAAGGCTGCGCGCTGCCGCTCGCCGCCCGACAGTTCCGCAGGCAAGGCCCCCGCGCGCTTGCTCAGACCGACCCAGTTCAGCAGTTCCGACAGGTTCTCGGACTCGTCCGACCGGTCGCGCCCCGACACGATCAGCGGCAGGGCCACATTGTCGGCCACCGGCAGATGATCCAGAAACTGCACATCCTGATGCACCACTCCGATCCGCCGCCGCGCCAGCGCCACGTCATCGCGCGACATGTCGCGCACATCGGCCCCGAACATGCGCACATGTCCGGCTGTGGGGATCAACGCGCCATAGCACAGCTTGAGGAAGGTGGTCTTGCCCGCACCCGACGGTCCCGTCAGAAAGTGGAACGATCCCGGCGACAGGGTCAGTGAGATATCGCCCAGCAACTCTCCCCCGCCATAGCTCATGGCCACTTGGTCCAATTCGATCACGTACGACCCCTTTCCTGCTCCACTCCCTCTTGCCCCAATGTGGGCAGTGTTGCAATCAGGACGGTGTTTCAGACCTCGGCGACCTTTGCACTTTTCCGCCAGTGGTTTACACCATATGGTGGATCAAGCACAGCGCCGGCCATTTCGGGCCCGCGCGACAGGTCAGACACCAGACCCGGCAGGGAAAACGATGCGATTGATTTGTCCGAATTGCGGCGCGCAGTACGAAGTACCGCAAAGCGTCATCCCCGAGGCGGGACGTGATGTGCAATGTTCCAGTTGTGGACATACATGGTTTCAGTCCCATCCCGATGCGGCCCCCCCCACCACGGACGAGGGGGAGCCGGCCAATCTGTGGGATGATGACGATGATGACGCCTCGGTCGATCATCCCGCGGCGGATCAGCCCGCACCTGCGCCGCCGCAACCCGCGCCCGCCGCGCCGCGCCGCACAGCACAGACCGATCCCGCCGAGGAGGAATGGCAAGGCTTTCCCAAGGATCCCGGCCTGACCAATGCGCCGCATCCCGACCAGGAACTGCGCCCCGACCCCGAAGATCCCGTGTCGCGCCTGCCCGATGTGGCGGAAGACGACTATGAGGAAGACCCGGCCAATGATCTGCCGCCGCCCCGTCGCGGGCTGGATACATCCGTGGCCGATCTGCTGCGCGAGGAAGCCGAGCGAGAGGCCCGCGCCCGCGCCGCAGAACGCGGACCCGGTCTGGAAAGCCAGCCAGAGCTTGGGCTGGACTCTGCGCCTGCGGGCATGACAGCCTCGGATAACGATGCGATGCGCCGCTCGGATGAGGCGCGTCAGCGTTTGGCCCGCCTGAAGGGTGAGGGGGATCAGCCCTCGGACATGGCGCAGACGCGACCCGCTTCGCCACAGCCGCCGCCGATACCGCAAACCAACGCCACGGCCGCGCCGACAGCGGCCCCGACTTCATCCCAGTCTGCATCCCAGCCTGCATCACCCGCGGCCTTGCGCACAAAGCCCGAGGATGACCACATCGCAGCCGCCGCCGCCGCAGCCGTGGCCGAATCCCGTCGTGGCCTTCTGCCCGATATCGAAGAGATCAACTCAAGCCTGCGCCACACATCCGATCGCAGACCCGCGCGCGCAGATGATCATGACACGCCCCGCAGCACGGTCGATCCGCGCGACGTCGCGACCGAAAAGCCCCGCGGTTTCAACCGGGGTTTTTCGGTGACCCTGCTGATCGCGATGCTGCTGCTGGCGCTCTACATCTTCGCCCCCGCGCTGGCCGATGCGGTGCCCGCGCTGACCCCGGTCGTGGATGGCTATGTCGCCGCCGTGGATCAACTGCGCATCCTGCTGGATGCACAGGTGCAGAAAATCTCGCGCTGGCTGGCCGAGGTCGCAGGCAGCACCGGTTGACCGCCCAGCCTGACGACATGTAACCCGCCTTCGGGCATAACAAAAAGGGCGGTCCGATCATCGGGCCGCCTTTTTGCTTATGGGCAAGCCCCTTGTTTTTGGGCAAGCCCTTTGTGTTTGGTCAACAGGTGCAATCGCCTGCGGCCAAGCCTCAGAACCGCTCCAACAGGCGTTTGAGGTAATCCAATTCCTCATCCGGGCGCTCGCCCTCACCGGAACGGCGGCGGATCTCATCCAACAGGTCGCGGGCACGGCGATAGACATCCTCGCCCTGCAACAGGTTCTCGTCGGTCCCGGTCTGGCCGCTGGTGCCGCTGTTGCGCCCCAAGGGATCGCGCCGCTCGCCACCCGCACTACCCATCTGCTGCCCGTCGCCGCCACTTTGCTGCCGCTCGGCCTCGGCCAAAGCCTCACCCATGTTGCGCATCCCGTCGCGCAGGGCATCCATCGCCTCGGCCTGACGGTCAATCGCCTCGGGCAGGTCATTGCCGCGCAAGGCCTGCTCCGCCCCGTCCATGGCGCGGCCCGCCCGGTCCAGCGCGTCACGCGCGGCCTCTCCTGCCTCACCACCGACGCCCGGCAGGTTCCCGCGCTGGCGCTCTAATTCGTTGCGCAGCGCCCGTTGACGGTCCGCAAGCGAGCCTTGCATGTCGCCCTGTCCGTTCCCCTGCTGATCGGCGCGGTCCTGTCCCTGCCCTTGGCCTTGCCCCTGACCTGGTTGCTGACCCTGACCGGGTTGCTGACCTTGACCCTGACCGGGTTGCTGGCCCTGACCTTGTTGCCCCGGCTGCTGACCCTGTCCTTGCTGACCCTGTCCTTGCTGACCGGGCTGTTGCCACGGCTGCTGACCTTGCTGGCCCTGCTGCCCGCCGGGATTGAACTGCTCTTGCAGATCGCGGAAGGCCTGATCCGACAGGCCCTGCTGATCCCGCAGCGTCTCGGCCAGCCCCTCCATCGCCTGCTGGCCGGGCGATGGCTGCCCCTGCCCGCCTTGGCCTTGGGTGATCTGCATGTTCTCCATCAGGCGCTGCAATTCCTCAAGGGCCTGCTGCGCCTCGGCCATGCGGCCCTGCTCCATCAGTTCCTGAATCCGGTCCATCATGGCCTGCAGATCATCCTGACCCATGGTCATGCTGCCCTCGGCCATCTCCTGCGGGTCCTGCATCGTGCCATCGCGCATCGCCTGCTGCGCCAGCTGGTTCATGTAATCCTGCGTGGCGTCGCGCAATTCCTGCATCAGTTCCGCGATTTCCTCGTCCGAGGCGCCGTTCTTCATCGCCTCCGACAACTGCTCCTGCGCGCGCTGCAACCGTTCCAGCGCGTCACCCAGATCGCCCTCCTCCAGCAAAAGCGCCAGATCCCACAACGCCTGCGCGATCTCGTCGCGCTGCTCGGGCTTCAACCCGTAATCGGTCATTGCCTCCAGCCGCCGCAGGATCACCCGCAGCCGCAGATAGGCAGTCTCGGACCGGAACAACCCTTCCTCGGGGCGGTGCGACAGGGTGCGGATCACCTGCGCCACGCGGGGCGCGTTGTCCACCGACCACAGCAGGTCACGCCGCTGCTCGATCACCGCATTGGCCAAGGGATCAAAGAACCGTCGCGCGGGCAGGTTCATCTGTTCCGCGCCACTGCTGCCCTGCAATCCCGCCGCATCATTC
>NCJR01000490.1 GCA_002282555.1 Rhodobacterales bacterium 34-62-10 | reverse complement strand
AAAAAACAGGTTGTGCGCGGCCATGTTTCGTGTGCCTGCCAATGCCGCAATTTTCACCAGCCTCTTGTCATACTCAGTTCGATTTTCTTGGCTGGTCGGCATCAAGCTGACCAGAGTTCTAAGAATGTCGATTTTGTCTCGCCATTGTGTGTGCGAGAAAACGGCAATGCGCTGAAGATCATCGAGTCCAATGGCCTTTTGAATGCAATTCAGCACATCATCTTCAAGCATCGCCCACGCCTGAAAGTACTCCCCGTACAGAGCAAAAGCCTTCATCTGACTTTGCTGCTCTTTCGTGGATTTTGTCATGACCTGTTCCAAAATAGCGCTCAACGCGATTCTCGGGCGACAGTTAAGCAGCAGCCGAAGCCAGCGCCAGAAAATAAGAGGGGGCGCAAGCTGATGCTCGCGCCCAAAGGATATATGAAAGGCGTCTAATCGTCGCCCGCCATCCAGTCCAAGTTGTTGCGCTCGCGTCCGTCGCGGTTCGTACGAAGATGAGTCTTTGCATTCTCGCGACGCACCACATGCGTATTTTCAATTTCGCCACGATCAGCCATCGGGATTGCGCGCTCAACCGAAGTAAAGCGATTGTTCCCTTGGAACTTCACGTGGGTAATATCCCCGTCCTTATCGGCACGGGCGTCTACAATTCTGCGCTTGCTCATATTGCGATCCTTTCGCTTTTGAGCGAGCGGTCGAGTTGACTGAGGCACACAATTGCGATTCAAAAGCACCGCTGCACTTAGCCTTGGTCTGGCCTCGACCTCTCAAATAGGTTGCCAGACTTCGAATGAGGCCCGCCTGATGTGGTAGTTGGGCGGGCCGATTCGCAGACCCTAACAGGCTGTAACGACTCGTGTTTTTCGGCAACCGATAAGATTCCCTTTGGAATCCGGGCGATCCGAAGAGGCTTAGATTCCACCAGAGCGATTCTGCCTGCGGCAAGTCTCATTGGGGGGCTCCCATCCGCCGGAGATGGTTGAAGCCCCGTTGGAGTTTTTGCCCCGCTCGTTGGAGTTTCCGTTGGAGTTTTTTCCGGGCGCTTATCCCCCAAAAGAAAAGCCCGCCGCGGAGGGGTCCGGGCGGGCTTTGTCACGGAAGGGGCGGGGCCCTTATTCCGGCTTGCGGAATTTCAGGGTCATCCGGTCGCTTTCGCCGATGGCCTTGTATTTCTCGGCGTCGAAGCCCTCGATGGTCACCCCGTCGCGGCCAGAGGTGGCGCTGTTGGGCGGCAGGGTCCACACGCCGAAGGGGTGGTCGGCGGTGTCGGCCGGGTTGGCGTTGATTTCGCTCGATTCC
>NCJR01000489.1 GCA_002282555.1 Rhodobacterales bacterium 34-62-10 | reverse complement strand
CAGCGTGCTTGCCGCCGTTCTGACCTTCGTGTTTTTCGAGGTTCTGCCGACCTTCCCCGTTGGCGTATCAGAGGTGCATTTCATCCTTGGTTCGACCCTGTTCCTGATCCTCGGGGCCGGTCCATCGGCCATCGGTCTGGTGCTTGGCCTGCTGATCCAGGGCATGTTCTTCTCGCCCTCCGATCTGCCGCAGTTCGCGATGAACATGACCACGCTGCTGGTTCCGCTTTTCGCGCTGACCGCAATGGCACGCCGCGTGATTGCACCGAACACCGCCTATGTTGACCTGAAATACAGCCAGGTCCTGGCTCTGTCGGCCTGCTATCAGGGCGGCGTGGTCGCATGGGTCGCGTTCTGGGCGATCTACGGCATGGGCAGCGAAGCAATTGCACCGGTTGGAACTTTTGCACTGGCCTACATGGCCGTCATCGTGCTGGAGCCGTTGGCCGATCTGGCTGTACTTGCAGGCGCCAAGGCCCTGCGTGGCAAAACACCGGCTGCATTGGTCACACCGCGCCTTTACAGCGCCGCCTGATCAGACAAAGCTGACGATTATGGCGCGGTCCCTTGTGGATCGCGCCTTTTATTTGCGACGAGGTGAGGATGATCACGCTATCCCTGATCGGCATCGGCACCGGCAATCCCGATCACGTCACAGCACAAGCAGTGAAGGCCATGAATGCGGCCGATCTGATCCTTATTCCGCTCAAGGGTGATGACAAGGCTGATCTGGCTGGCCTGCGGCAGGCGATCTGCCAAGCCTGCGTGACCAATCCCGCCACGCGGATCGAGGGTTTTGATCTGCCCGTGCGCGACCCTGCCACACCCGATTATCTGACACGTGTCAACGACTGGCACGATGCGATTGCAGCCGTCTGGCGCGACCGGATCACCGCGCATCTGGAACAGGGCGGCGGGCCGCGTGTTGCACTTCTGGTTTGGGGCGATCCCTCACTCTACGACAGCACCTTGCGGATTGCCGCGCGCGTAGGGCGCGATCTGCCGCTTTCGCTGGATGTTATCCCCGGTCTTACCTCGATACAGGTGCTCTGCGCGGCCCATGCGATCCCGTTGAACGATCTGGGCGCGTCCGTATTGATCACGACAGGGCGGCAGCTGCGCGACGGTGGCTGGCCGGACGGGCCTGGCACGGTTGTGGTCATGCTCGATGCAGGCGGTGCCTTCACGTCGCTGTATATGCCGCACTACCATATCTGGTGGGGCGCTTACGTCGGCATGCAGAACGAGATCTGTATTGAAGGACCGCTTGCCGATGTGGCAGAGCAGATCCAGACGGTGCGC
>NCJR01000488.1 GCA_002282555.1 Rhodobacterales bacterium 34-62-10 | reverse complement strand
CTGACCGAGCGGGATACGATCCTTTATGCGCTCGGCCTCGGGTTTGGCGAGGATCCGACCGACAGGAAAGAGTTGGCCTTTGTCTATGAAGCTGGGCTGAGGGCGGTTCCCTCAATGGCGGTCACGATGGGGTACCCGGGCTTCTGGCTGCGCGACCCCAAGACCGGCGTGAACTGGCAGAAGGTGCTGCATGGTGAACAATGGCTAGACATCTACAAGCCGCTGCCGGTGAACGGCAACATCATCGGCCGCAGCCGGATCGACTTTATTTCCGACAAGGGCGAGGGCAAAGGTGCCGTCATCTACCAGAGCCGCGACATCATCAATGCCGATAGCGGCGAAAAGCTGGCTCGCGTGGCGATGTCGGCCTTCTGCCGTGGCGATGGTGGGTTCGGTGGCGAAAACAGGCCCGGCCCGGCCCCGGCGGCCTTGCCCGACCGCGCGCCCGATCATGTCTGCGATATCGAAACACTGCCGCGCCAGGCGCTGGTTTACCGCCTTAGCG
This sequence comes from Rhodobacterales bacterium 34-62-10, assembly GCA_002282555.1. Classification (GTDB taxonomy): domain Bacteria; phylum Pseudomonadota; class Alphaproteobacteria; order Rhodobacterales; family Rhodobacteraceae; genus Seohaeicola. Next base: position 799 of record NCJR01000488.1, on the reverse strand, counting down.
GTGACATGAACCCGCTTCATGCCGACCCGGATGTGGCGCGTTCGGTCGGGTTCGACCGCCCGATCCTGCACGGCCTTGCGACCTATGGTCTGGCGGCGCGGGCGATCCTCAAATCGCTGCTCGATTATGACGCCGCCCGGCTTGTCGGGCTGGACGTGCGGTTTTCCGCCCCGGTCTATCCCGGCGAGACCGTGCGGTTTGAGATCTGGGAAGAGGGTGGCGAGGCCCGGTTCCGCGCTTCGATCCCGGCCCGCGACGTGGTGGTTCTAAACAATGGGGCTGCGCGTTTCGCGTGAGGGAGGGAGGATGACACAGCCGCTCAAGGATATCTTGGTGCTGGATTTCAGCACCCTTCTTCCCGGCCCGATGGCCACGCTCATGTTATCCGAAGCCGGGGCCGAGGTTATCAAGTTCGAGCGCCCGGGCACGGGTGAAGACGCACGCCTGACCGCGCCAAAAATAGACGGGGAGAGCATTGGCTTCGCTGTTTTGAATCACGGCAAGCGGTCAGTGGCTATCGACCTCAAGTCAAAGGGCGCAATGAATGTTCTACGCCCTTTGCTTGAAAAGGCCGATGTTCTGGTAGAGCAATTTCGCCGCCGCCAAACGCCACCTTCTGGGTATTCCCGACGCCGCGTTCGATATTAACGGCGTCGAGTTCCATGGTCTGGTGTCCTTCCTGAAAGCCGGCGGCTTCTACGCCAGCCACGTCACCGCGGTCAGCCCGACCTATGCCGCCGAAATCGCCACCCAAACGCTGGGCGCCGGGCTGCACGGCCTGATGGCAACCCGAACGGCC
>NCJR01000487.1 GCA_002282555.1 Rhodobacterales bacterium 34-62-10 | reverse complement strand
CGGCATGATCATGCAGCTCAACAAGGTGTATTCCGTCAAGACCATCGACCGCGTTGCAGCCGAACTGGGCGAAACCGTCGACCGGATCTTCGATCTCGCTATCGACATGGAAACCGAAGATGGCGTGATCTGGGTCTACGGCCCTGACGACGACAGCGTCATCGCCTTCACTCCGTTCGGGATTGAAAACCTGCAAGAGCTCATCGAAATGGACCGCAACCGCGCGCGTTGACCTCGCTGTGGCCTACGCCGGATGCTTACGATGCAGATCGGCAAGAATAAGAAGTTTCATCGGTAATTCTCGATCGGTCAGAATGGTGAAAGGGTGTTGGCTTGATCTCTGTAAGGGACGGCTATCGGCCATGCACACTCAGTGCATGGCCTTTTGCATGGGAGAGGCCAGGGCGACTCCCAGTTGCTGGATTTGGCGCAAACTGATCCCGTCTGGACGTTCGCTCATACGTGCAATGAACGCGCAACATCTGCGCCAGTCATCGTCTCGATCACAATCGACGGTCAGCCGCGCAAAATAGGCAATGGCGTCTTCAGCAGAAAGCTTCGACAGGATGAAGACGCGCGATCTGTCTCGCAGCGGTGCGGGGACGCACTCGATCTCGTTCGCGGTCATGATCCAGATCACGCGCGACATGTCGAATGGCACTCGATAATATGGGCACTCGAAGTGTCGTGCTGTCCCCGGCTCAAGCAATTGCAGCAGTGACGTCGTGAGACTACTGGCCGTGCCCGTCTGGCTATGAATTGTTCCGGCCTTATCGATCTCGTCGACGATCATGATTGGGTTCGCGATCCGTTTTGCGAGAATGGTCTCCACTGGGATGCCTGGTTGCGCTGAGCCCCAGCCTTTCTCCGTCCCGGCGATCCTGAAGCCAGCGCTACCGCCTCCGACGTCAATCATCCGCACCGGCACTCTTGCGAGGTTGGCCAAGGTCCGCGCGAAATGTGATTTCCCGATACCTGGCGGACCGCTCAGGATCATTGGCGGCAGGGCGACGCCATATCCTCCTGATGCAACGTGACCCAGCATCTGCGTCATTATCCAAGTCGACACATCGCGCATCCAGGGGCTCTCAGCATGCAGATCGGCAACCAGCCGATGGACCTCATCCTCGGTTGACGGGCCTGACAGTTGGCCCCCATCCTTGATCAAGGCCAGAACCGCCGGCAACTCTTTCCTGGAAAGGGTTCCAAGACCTGCTTCGCACTTGCGACGTTCAAGCGCCTTCTCTGCAAGCCACTTGGCGCGGCTGAGCTCGGAATGACTGAGTTTGCCCCTGCGCTCTTTGTCG
>NCJR01000486.1 GCA_002282555.1 Rhodobacterales bacterium 34-62-10 | reverse complement strand
CCCCCGGTCGATGAGCACCTGCACATCGTCGAGAATGTCCGTGTAGAACTGGCCAGTAAGATCGCGAAACGCCATGCGGCGCTGCGCCATCCAGTCGGTGTCCCGAAACGGGTTCATGCTATCCGAACAGCCCTCTGACTCTGTAGTTCGGGTTAGGGATGGTTTCGATCCAGCCGCCTTGTTCTTTGATGCTCTCGAGCGCTGCCGAGAACGGATAAGCGCCATCAGACTGGCTCCACCAATAGGCACCGCGCTTGAAGGTGATGATCTTGCGGCGGCCGTCTTCGAAGCAGGCCACCCGCAGCGTCTTGGGTTCCTTGCGTGACATGCGAGTCTTCGTTCTCTGTGTGGTCAGGCGGCCTCGGCGCTGTCCCCTGCCCTGCCCGCCTCCGATCTGGCGATCAGGTAGTCGCAGGCGCGCTGCGCATCAGCCGCGTGCCGGAAGATCGCGCCCTTGTCCGACCGAAGGACGCGCAACCAGTTATGGAGGTAGGCGGCATTCATCTCGAGCGTATGCGCCGTGAAGCCGAGCGTTTGTCCCAGGAACACCGAGGTCAATTCCGCGACGATCTCCTCGCGCGCATAGGACGTGTTGCCAAACTTTGAGAACCCGAAATCACGGTTCAGTCGATGCGGGGCTTTCGTGGCATGGGCCAGCTCATGGGCCCAGACCCCGTAGAAATTGCGCGGGTCCTGGAACCGCGTGATGGACGGCATGTAAACCTTGTCCACGGGGGGCAAATAGTACGCCTCCGTGCCCGTGAAGACGGTTGTGATGTCGATGGCATCGAAAAACGCCTGCATGTGCGGGATGGGCTCGGACGGCGCATGCTCTGGCACGGGCTCCGGGTCGGGGAAGAAACTGTCGGGCAGGCCATCGATCTGGCAGGCATTGAACACGCGGTAGGATTTCTGGAAGCGGAAGATACGGGCTTCCTCGGAGTGATCATCCCCGTCGCTGTGATCATGCTCATCGCCGGCGTCTCTCCGGCTTTGACCGTAGTAAACGACGACAGAGGACTTTTCGCCCTTGCGGACCTTTGCGTCCAACGCATTGGCTTGCGGCAGCGTCATCCAGAAAGGTGAGCTGTGGCCCGCCATCACGGTCCGCATCGTCAGCAGGAAGTTGTTCACCCCCTGGTAGGGTTCACCGCCCACGCGCAGGGGACGAGAGCTGCCCCCTGCGGTCCATGGCTTGCGCCACGGCAGGACGCCGCGCTCGATGATGCGGATGATTTCGTTTGTGATGGCCTCGGAGGCATCGAATTTGGGCGTGCGGGATCGGGCCATGGCTGGCCTCCTTTCGAGT
>NCJR01000485.1 GCA_002282555.1 Rhodobacterales bacterium 34-62-10 | reverse complement strand
CCCCATTCCGGTTTCGACGATGTGGTAGAGAAAACCTGCTACCCAGAAGCCGCCACTGAGCGCGGTAAACCGCTTTTGACGTGCCAGATGCGCTGCCTGATCCTCTGCTGCGTTGTCGGCGTCCCACGGTTTTGCGCTCATGCCGGTACTCGCGACCAGTTGCGAAACCTCGTTGTCCGAAATCCTGCCGGCGGTATCGAGAATCGTCATCCGACCGTTGATGACATCGAACGCCAGATGCTCAGTCCCGCCGACTTTCGGACCGACCACCCTACTCAGGATTGCCACCTCTTCGGCACAATCCAGACCAGAAACTTGAAAACTTCGTCCGTTCGAGGGAATGGGCTGTGCCGGTCCTGTGGTGGCTCCAGCACCTCAGCACGCAGCACCTTTTCCGTGAGAGTGGGGAACTACGCTCGCATGTTTGTGATCATCACCATGATCGTGACTGCAGTCAGAGCTGTGCTTGTGGTCGTGGCGGTGGCCATTGGAAGACATGGGATTGACCTCGGGATTCGTTCATTCCACATTGAGATAGCCCCTACAGTAACTAGAGCTTCAAGAGCTAAAACAGAAACTTGGTCAAGTAAGGACACCGATCTGCGGAACCTTGAAACGCGTTGCCAAGTCTGTGGACGCGGCTGACCTGCCAAAAAGTGAGATAGATATGCTTCAAAAATATGCGGTGATCATGGTTGCAACATTGGCCCTGGCTGGCTGTGCGGTACCTCCGAAGGAAGACAACGATCCATTCAGGGTCGGGAATATTCCAGAATCTGTCGCAGCCCTCGCTGCACCCGACCAGGATCTCAACACGGCACGGCTACGTCCCGAAGATAATTGCTATTGGTATGCGCATAGTGGGCCGGTGGAAACGACCTTGGTCCCGTTGCGATCGGCAGGCGGCAATCCCATCTGCGTCGCGCGCCAATCCTGATTGACGCGTCCAAGCGTCGGATTGACGGCGCGGCTTGGGTCAACTCTGCGGGGTCACGCTGTCCTCTGCCGAATATAGGAACGCCGTCGAGCCAATCTCCACATTCGGATACAGATCGTTTATGTGCGCCATCACCATCCGGACGCAACCGGAACTTGCTCGGCCGCCGATGCTTCGCGGCTGTGGTGTACCGTGGATGCGCAGATAAGTGTCTCGGTCCCCGACATAGAGATAAAGCGCCCGTGACCCGAGCGCGTTCTTAGGTCCGGGTTCCATACCGTCAGCGATGTCGGCGTAGAGCTCCGGGTCGCGGTCAATCATGTTCTGTGTTGGCTGCCAATGCGGCCACCTGACCTTGCGCTTGATCGTGTA
>NCJR01000484.1 GCA_002282555.1 Rhodobacterales bacterium 34-62-10 | reverse complement strand
AGGAAATGCCCTTCAACCGGGCGCAGCGGGATTGGGTGTATCATGCGACCAAGGGGCAGGGGAACACGGTGGCCTTTGGATCGACGCGGAACCTGTCGATCCCCGGCACGGCGATTTTCGTCAATGCGGTGTTCCCGCCGCTGGATGACCAGTTTTCGGTCACGCAACCCATGATCATCGGGCCGACGGCGGCGATCCCCTATCGGGCCAAGTCGATCTTCAACATCTCGGGCATGAGTTACGGCGCGATTTCTCGCCCGGCGGTCGAGGCGTTGAGCCGGGGTGCGGCCAAGGCGGGTATCTGGCTGAACACCGGCGAGGGGGGGCTGTCGCCCTTCCATCTGACCGGGGCCTGCGACATCGTCTATCAGATCGGCACCGCGAAATACGGGGTGCGCGACGCGCAGGGCAATCTGAGCGACGAGCGGCTGCGCGAGCTGTCGGACCATCCGCAGATCAGGATGTTCGAGTTGAAGCTGGCGCAGGGGGCCAAGCCCGGCAAGGGCGGTATCCTGCCCGGCGAGAAGGTGAATGCCGAGATTGCCGCGATCCGCGGGATTCCGGTGGGGTTGGACAGCGTGTCGCCCAACCGCCATCTGGATATCGACAGCTTTGAGAGCCTGCTGGACGTGATCAACCATATCCGCCGCGTCACGGGCAAGCCGGTCGGGTTCAAGACCGTGATCGGATCGTCCGAGGCATGGGAGGATCTGTTCACCCTGATCACCGCGCGCGGGGCAGACTGCGCGCCCGATTTCATCGCGGTCGATGGTGGCGAGGGCGGCACGGGGGCGGCACCCATGCCGCTGATCGATCTGGTGGGGATGCCATTGCGCGAGGCGTTGGTGCGGATCGTCGATCTGCGCGACCGTCACGGGTTGAAGGACCGGATCCGCATCATCGCCAGCGGCAAGCTGGTAAACCCGTCCGATGTGGCATGGGCGATCTGCGCGGGGGCGGATTTCGTCACCTCGGCGCGCGGGTTCATGTTCTCGCTTGGGTGTATTCAGGCGCTCAAGTGCAACAAGAATACCTGTCCCACGGGCATCACCACCCATGATCCGCATCTGCAACGCGGGCTGGTGGTCGAGGACAAGTTCGAGAAGGTGGCCAATTATGCCAAGTCGATCATCAAGGAGGTCGAGATGATCGCCCATTCCGTCGGCGTGTCCGAGCCGCGTCTGATGCGGCGGCGGCATGTGCGGCTGGTGCAGGCCAATGGCGAGTCGATCCCGATGAACAAGATCAGGCCAAGTTACAATCCGGCCACGCCTTTGTGAGACAATGTGGTTTTGCCAAATGCGCCAGC
>NCJR01000483.1 GCA_002282555.1 Rhodobacterales bacterium 34-62-10 | reverse complement strand
GCCCCGAAGCTCACTTCCGTGCTGCGCCCCAGATCCTCATAGGTGGCAAAGGCGGGCAGCGCCGTGGGCGCCATCATCGCCGCCGCCATCAGCGCCCACATCAGCACCACGCGGCCAAACCCTGCCGCATCGGGCGTGACCGTGCACAGGCTTTCCCAGAAATCGGCCCCGAACATCCGCGCGCTCTCGCGCAGATCGGCAGGCAAGGCCATCGCATACAGCATGATCCATGCCGCCAGAATTAGCCCGAACAGCGCCACCCAATGCGGCGCGCCCATCGCTCTGATCCGGTCTGACAGCATCTTTTCCCCTCCTGCGCCGGATGACGACTCACGCCGCCACCTTCCGCTTGAAAATAAATTGTCAGACAATTAGCCTGCCCGTAAAGCCCCAATTGTCAGACATATGAAACTGGACCCCGACAGCCCCAAGGACCTCTCCGCCCAGATCGCCGCCGCGATCCGGGACGAGATCGTGTCGGGCAAGCTGATCGTGGATGCCCGCCTGCCGTCTGAATCGGAACTGGCCGAACATTTCGCGGTCTCCCGCCCCACCGTGCGCGAGGCGCTGAAACGGCTGGCCGCGCAATCCCTGATCCGCACCCAGCGCGGCGCGACGGGCGGTGCCTTCGTCAATCGTCTGTCGTTTGAACAGGCCTATGGCCAGCAGATCACCACCTCGACCCTTCTGCTTTCGATGAATGAGGTCAGTTTCGATGTCGCGTGCGAGGCGCGCTTTACGCTGGAACGCGCCTGCGCGCCGCTGGCCGCTGCCCGCCGCGGTGCCGTGCATCTGGACCGCATGGCCTTCGAGATCGCGCGCCAATCCCAGCCCACCCTGTCGGATGAGGATTTCTGCGCCTCGGACGTGGCCTTTCACCGCGCGCTGGTCGATGCGGCATGCAATCCGGTGCTGTCCTACCAACTCGCCGGCGCGGTCGAAGGGATGCAGCCCCTGATGAACATGATCACCTTCACCGCCCGTTCGCGCGGCGCGATCATCGCGCTGCATGCCCGCATCATGGCCGCCATCACCGCCCGCAACGCCACCGCCGCCGATGCCGCATTGATCGAATTGGCGGATTATACCCTGACACTGGGCCGCGACGTGATGGCCGCCCGCGCCGCGCGCGCAGCAGATTGATCACGCACCGCATTTGCCCCCTTCAAAACCGCCGCGACCTGCCCTATATTCAACCTGTCGGGCAACCGACTATGGACATAAACGCGCTCGTAATACGCGGATCGGACCCGGGGGCGGTACCCGGCAGCTCCACCAAAACCCGCTCATTTGGCGGCAATGGGGCTGA
>NCJR01000134.1 GCA_002282555.1 Rhodobacterales bacterium 34-62-10 | reverse complement strand
CAGGTTGCAGCCGTCCGAAGCCGGGCTGGCCTATGAAGGCGGCGGGCATGACCGCGACCGCCCGCAGGATCTTGCCGCCCGGATGCGCGAGGCTTGGGCATTGCGCGATCAGCGTTCAGATATCGGTGATACGCGATCAGCGATCAGTGAAAAGACATCAGACAAACCCGCCGCCACGCAGAGCCTGGCCGACCGCTTGCGCGCCGGAGCGAAGGCGCTGGACCACGGCGAAATCGCCGTCCGCCTGGCGGCGATCCGGCAGGGCCGGGAGGTGGACAAGGAACATGTGGCGCAGGAGGCTGAGCGTCTGCATGACAAAGAATTAGAGCAGGAATTCGAAGCGGATATTCAGAAACAGCGCGGACTAGGGCACGAACTGTAGCCATTATAGCATAAGATGTGTGGTGATTATTCAATCTGGATTTCTGTTCAAAATTTCCTGCGTGTTGAGTTCATCATAGGCATATTTTAGGGCCGGTATAACAGTGTTTTCGTAAATAGTGCGTTGCTTTGGAGAGAGACTATCAAGTCCACGATGTATGACTTGACGTGCAACGCCAATGGCATCTTTGTGCGCAAATTCATCGAGGAAGCCACTTTCAATCGCCGCAGCTAAGTGATTGTGAAGATCAAAGTCTATATGATCGTTATGACCCATGATTGACTACTCCTTCTTGATTGGGTTTGCATCGCTTGACGTAAGTATGTCATAAAGTCCATCTATTATTGTATTTGTTCTGTTGGATGTGCAGTATGCATCAATTTTGTATAGGGCTGCAGTCAATCCTGCCGGATATGCATTGTAAACTTCATCCCTGACATCATACATCGCAGAAATTGCGTTCCAAGCAGTCAAAAACCCAGCAACGAACTGTGCTAGCTCTCTTGTTTGAAGAGTTGTGAGAGCTTCAGGATGTGGAGGCGGATCCATTGTCTTGCGAAAGTTTCTTTCATCTTCAAACGCAGTAGACACGTAACTGCAGGAGAAGTTCTGGACGGCATAGTACCCACTTGTTTCAGCTCTGGCGGCGAACCCAGTAGCTGTCAAAGTAAAGAAGGCTATGGAAAATTTTGTGATATTTATGTATTCTGATAAGGTTGCATGTCGACAAGACTTGGCTGTGTTGAGAAAGGATTTAATTTTGAAGATATTGAGTGAGGCGCAGATATTGTTTGGTGTCCAGCTTGGTTTGGATTTTACAGGCTGTAGCCCTAATGTAGCGCTCGCTATGATTGAGGACTGCATAGATACTCGTTTCAATGCAGTATCTGACTTGGGTGTCCCATCTGAAAAGCAGATTGCTTTAGCGAGTAAATTTGGACGAGACATATCGGTTCTTTCGAAGAGAGTAGGGAGTGCGGTGATTGAGGATATTATGCAGAAGCTTAATGAGGAAGCGATTAGTCAGCAAAGCCTCTCACCTGGAGATTCAGTTTACAACAAGCATGACGCAACCCGAAGAACATATGTCATTTCTTCTATAAAGGAGGACGGAACCGTATACTTTCGGGGTGGTAACGGTGCGAAGGCGTGGGCTCGCAGCCTAGTACGGATCTCATAAGGATGCTTGCTTGATGTTATGAGAGGAGCGTTCGCTTTACGACGTCTGGCTCTCGCTGAATCAAGCGCAGCAGCGCCGCTGCCGGTCCACTTACCTGCCGCTGGCCCTGCTCCCATTTCCGGTAGCCGGACAGGCTCATGCCCATAAGTGGTGCCATTTGCGCTTGCGTCAGCTTGGCCTGTTCACGGACTTCCCGCGGGGCAATAGAGGCATGGACGAGGGCAGGTCCTTCGCCTTTCGCATGTGCGAGAGCTTCGGTCATTGCTTGGAACAGATCATCGCCGAGAGTGCTCATCTCTTCTCCTTCTGGGTTGCCTTGAGGGCCGCCGCCAGCGCGGAAACGGCCCGCTTCTCGTCTGGCGTCATGTCGCCCTGATCATTCTTCGCATAGGCAAGAAGAGCGTAGAGCGGCATGGTGTCATCCAGGTAGTAGTAGATGATCCGCGCCCCACCCCTCTTGCCGCGCCCGGATGCCGCAAAGCGCACCTTGCGAACACCACCCGTTCCCGGGATTTCATCACCTGCCAAGGGGTTCTCCGCCAGAAATTCGATCAGCTCGCGCTTCTCGTCCTCGGTGAAGAGCTTATCCGTCTGGCGGGTGAAGATCGGGGTCTCTGCTACCGACTGCATAGTAGCATGTACCCCATTGGGTTACACTTTTCAAGTGTCATGCGGCGATTGATCTTTCCGGATGCGTTGTCCTAGCCGAAGAGGCGGTTCCAGAAGCCTTTTGGCCTTGGGTCGTTGAGAAGTGCCAGAACGCGGCCCTCTGAGCTATCGAGGCGCTTGCGCAGATCCTCCACTGTGTCCGTGAGCTGGCGCTTCTGCTCCTCCAGGCCGGTCTTTCGTTCTTCCATCACGGCAAGTTCTTTTTCCAGATCAGCTATCCGCTGTAATGCGTTGAAATCTGGTGGCAATCCGGCGTGTTGCGCGCCGTTGCGCATCGTTGCATTGTTGATCTGCGCGACGCGTTGCGCGACAGGCTGGAAAACTCTGTGCAGCTCTGACGGGTCTATTTCGTATGATCCAGATTCACCCTTTGACGCAGAAATTTTCCCGCTTTTTATGGATCTCTGAATGGTCGCCTTGTTCTTTCCAGTGGCTGCAGCTGCTTCTGAAAGTGTGTATTTCATGGTGTTGCGGGTCCGCTGCGCATCGTTGCATTGCTATGCTGTGCGAAGCGTTGCGCCGTTGCAAGGATTTTCCTATCGCCGCAGATTTTCCTGCTTCTTGCAGTATGCCACAAAGGCCGCACCAGCATTTTGGGGAGGGTTCCCTTTTGCGGCTTCGGCCTTGGCGAAGGCTATCCAGTCTGATCGCAGGACATGGTAATCCCTGCCCTTCTCTCGGGCGAGCTTGCGGGCTTTATCCTCGGCCCATTCCGGTAGCCGGATATCAGGTGCCAGCGCGGTAGAGGCGGACCGTGGCCGGAAGATGACTAGGTCGTCTGTCATCAGCTCAATCTTGTAGAACGGCGTGCAGTCATCTTCGATGATCTGCCGCAAGTTTAGTCGGAACTTCTTGAGAGGGGCGTTGCTGCCCGTCTTATTCTGAAGGTTGGCCAGCCCGATCTGCCACTTTGGCTGCGCGCCGCAGTGCTTGCGGGCAATCTCATAGAGGCGGCGTTCCAAGGGGCGGCGAAGGCGGAAGTAGTCTTCCGAGATGCTGATCACCTCGTTGGCCTCGATCGCGCGCATCAACCAGTCAGACAGGACAACTTCGCAGTAGTCGAGGCGCCACTTTCCCTCTTCCCGCATGACGAAGCCGCCTTCGTCGATCAGTCCGAAGATGCGGACCTCTTTCCGGTTCCCAGTCCTGATGTTGGTCTTGAACTGGGTGCCCTGAAGGCGCTGAAAGGCATGCTCAAGGCGCTTGTATTCCCGGCCATCGGTGTTGCGGTTCGTTCCGATCATCAGCTCGCGTGCGCTGAACCTGACCCGCTTGCCGATGGGTTCTCCTCGGTTCTTTCTGTCCATCAGCTGGCTGATGCAGAAGATCAGGATATCTTTGTCCTTGATGGTCGGCAGGCCAAGCCCGGACGGGATGATTTCCAGGCTGTTCTCCCCGCTCCGGTAGACCAGGTGGCGCATGTCGGGTTGCGTTGCCAGCGAGAACAGCGGGTGTTCCATCGACGCCATGTCATCCTTTGGCACGACATCGGCGATGTCGAGGATGAAGAAGTCTTTCTGTGGGTGTCGATCTGGAAGAAGGGCCATGGATGATTCTTAGCTCATGTTCGTGCTATCGGGAACCAAAATTCGTGCTATCGGGAACCGCTGCCCCAGATGGGGTGCTAAGTGCTTCTGTTCGTGCTTTCGGGAACCCGCTCTGGTGTCGAAATCGTTCGTGCCTTTCGGAACCAAAATTCGTGCCTTTCGGAACCAAAATTCGTGCCTTTCGGAACTATCCACAGGGTTAAGGCTTTGGTTTTGAAAGCGTTCTGGCATCCGTAACACTACTCCGTAGGTAACACTAATAACACTAGGGTTTTTCGCCCGTATCGGGTCCAGAAGCCTACCGCCTGCGCTTGTGGCCAGCGATGAATTTGCCATGAAGAAAGCAGGGGCGGCGGTGAGGTCAGCCCCCAGATTGAGACGGAGGCTTGATCCAGATGGCGCAGAAGGTACTTCCATCGTCCTGCTCGACGACCTGGCCCCCTGCCGTCGTGCAGTAGATCCGGGGGTATTGGCCGAACTCGCGCGCATCACCCCGGCCCATGATCAGAAACGCCGCCAGAAGCCCCAGAATGGCCCCGCCAGCGCCGACCGATGCCAACCACACCCAGAACCCGCCGAAGTAGCGCCAAGCCTCTCTGCGGGCCTCTCCTGCGGCTTTGGCGTAGTCTCGGGCGGCGGAGGTGGTTTCCGCATGGCTTTTCTCGATGGCCCTGCTTGCGGCATCGGTGGCTGCGAGGATGGTTTCCAGCGCTAGTTTTTCCAGCCGCAGGTCCATGCGCTCGGAAATGGCCTCGTAGACGGCTTGCCCGGTCTGGGCCATCGAAGCCACGCCCTGGACAAGTTGCTTGTTCAGGGCTTCGGCCTCGGCCTTGTTGAGGCTGGTTCGTTGGAGGTGCGCAATCTGCTGCCCCATGCGGGCCAGCTCGTCGGCCAGAATTTCGAAGGAATCTTTGGGGCGGCTGTGTTCGGCATCGCTCATGCTTCACCTGCCCCAGCGATCTTTGCCTTGGCATCGAGGTCAGCCAGAAGCCCCGCCAGTTCTTTCTGATCGACTTCCCTGGTCGCATTCTTGCGGAGGGTCGAGGCCAGCCACTTGGCAATCTTTGGGTCCTTCAGGGCTTCGCCTGTGACGATGGCCCCGACAATGATCTTGCGGCGGGTGTCCTGTGCCTTTGCCCGCGTTTTGAGGCGGGCCAGTTTTGCCTGGGCCTCAGCTACCTGTTGTTCAATCGTCCGCACTATTCCGCCGCCCTGTTGCTCGTTCCGGTTGTGCTTTTGTCCGGAATGGGGGAAGGTTGCAAGACACGAAGTGCCCACTTATACAAACGTTTCACGTTTGTGTGAGCAAGGGGCGCTGCACTCCCCTTTGAACCCCGGCTAAGGCACCGCGAGAAAATGGCGATCTACCACCTTCGGGCCACGATGATTTCGCGATCCGCTGGCCGCAGCGCCACCGCAGCGGCGGCCTATCGCGTGGGCGAAAGGATCGAAGACCACCGAACCGGGCTGGTCTTCGATTACCGTGCTCGCGGTGGCGTCGATCACGTCGAAATCCTCGCCCCTGCCCATGCGCCGGAATGGGCGCAGGACCGGTCGGCGCTGTGGAACGCGGTCGAGGCGGCAGAGACCCGGAAGAATTCGCAGGTGGCCCGCGAAATCCGGGTGGCCTTGCCCGCCGAGCTGGGCCACGCGCAGCGGGTGTCGCTGGTGCGCGACTTCTGCCAGCGCCAGTTCGTGGACAGGGGCATGGTTGCGGACATCGCCCTTCACGCGCCAGGGCGCGAAGGCGATGACCGCAACCATCACGCCCATATCCTGCTGACCACGCGTGACATCGCCGCCGAGGGCTTCACCACCAAGAACCGCGACTGGAACGCCGTCGAGGTTCTGGAGGGGTGGCGGGAGGCATGGGCGCAGGATGCCAACCTTGCCCTGGAACTGGCCGGCCACGGCGAGCGGATCGACCACCGCACCCTTGAGGCGCAGCGCATCGAGGCGCTGGAGCTGGCCCATGTCGCCCAGGAGCAAGGCCACGAGGCCGAGGCGTTGGAACACACCGTCAGGGCCGTTGCGCTGGACCGCCCGCCCCTGCCCCAGTTGTCGGCAGGCGCATGGCAGTTGAAGGAGCGCGGGCAGGAGGTTGCCGCTGTCCGCGTCTGGCATGAGGTCAAGGCCCATGCCGCCGAGGTGGCGCGTGTTGCCCAGGAGCTGGCAGGTCAGGTGCGATCTTGGCTTGAGCGGGCAGCGGATCACGTCCTGGACAGGTTGCAGCCGTCCGAAGCCGGGCTGGCCTATGAAGGCGGCGGGCATGACCGCGACCGCCCGCAGGATCTTGCCGCCCGGATGCGCGAGGCTTGGGC
>NCJR01000133.1 GCA_002282555.1 Rhodobacterales bacterium 34-62-10 | reverse complement strand
CGTGTATTACAACTCCCTGCAAACGCCTCTACTTGCCTGGGACGCCACGGCTGCCACCATTGCGGGGGCGCTCGAAGGACTGAGCGGTGCAGGGGACATCACTGTCGACACCGGCAATCGGCACGATCACATTGCCCACAGCGGGGATGAACCACGCGGGCGACAGATGCGGCGTCTGGAACGCGCGGTGCCCGATCCAGCCCGAGATGACGGCAATGGTCAGCATGCCCTGGATGGTCACGCCGACCAGCCACAGCGCCTCTGCCACAGCGGGCGCGCGCGGCAGGCTCAGCGTCGCGATCAGCAGCAGCGAGATCGAGATGGCCGGGAAAAACGCCAGACGCACGGGATGATTCCATTCGGCGCGCACTGCCGCCGGATAGCGTATGGCCTTGAGCAGGTAGAGGATCGAAACGGCGACGAAGATCAGGATCGACGCCGCATAGGTCAGATCCGATCCCCATGACCCCAAGGCATAGGCACGCTCGACCGCAAGCAGGGCCAGTGACAGGCCCGTCATACCCATCACGATGGCGAAGAAGGTGACGGGAAAATGCTCGAGCCGGCTATGTGTGGCGGCGGGCAAGGCCCTTGCCTGCGTGAGATCGGTCATGCTGCGGAACTTTCTGAACTGCGCCTTTTGCAGTGCAAGACAGCAGTTTTGCGCGGCAATGTCACGACCTGAAGCGAGGGTCATCCTCCTGCGGCCCCTGCATCAGCGCCTGTGCGGTATAGACAAGGATCGCAAGCCCCACGGCCCCGGCCACTGCGACACCCAAGAGCACGATCACATCGACCGCCCCGCCGATATCGCGCAATCCCGAGCTGGTGATCCATTGCACGAACAGCACCGCCGCCACCGCGCCGAAGGGCATGGATAATTGCGCCAGCAGGAATTTCCGCATCGACATGGCGCGGTCACGGATCAGCACATAAAGATAGGCCAGCGTGATCAGTACCGCGACCACGACCATGGTCCAGAACAGGGCGCGGCCAAAGATTTCCTCGAACACGGCCAGCAGCGTCTCGAATGTCAGGTCTTTCATCGTGGTGATCCTTCTCAGGCCTTGCCGCGCAGCATGGCGTTATAGGTTGGCTTGAGGGCGACTTCCTTCATCAGCCAGCTGATCCACAACTCTTCCAGCGGGGCGATGATGCCCGGGAAGCTGGGGACGAGGTCGTTGTTGTAATCGAACTCGACCAGCATGGCGCGCCCGACCCGCGTGATCAGCGGGCAAGAGGTGTAGCCGTTATATTCTGCCGTGCCTTCCTTGCCCTCGATCATCGCCACCAGATGATCCTCGATCACTGGCACCTGCCATTTCACGGAGGCTGCCGTCTTGCCCTTGGGCACGCCCGCCACATCGCCCAAAGCGAACACATTGGAAAAGCGCGGGTGGCGCAGGGTTTTCATATCAGCCTCGATCCAGCCCTGATCCGTCCATTTGTCAGCCCATGGCAGCGGCGAATTGCGGACCACATCGGGGGCGCGCTGCGGCGGGATGACGTTGATGAAGTCATAGGGCAATTCCTTGTCACCCTCGGGCGTGGTGAAGGTCGCCAGTTTGCGGCCCGGATCAATCGCGGTCATGACGTGATCATAGACGGTGTCGATTCCGCGATCCGCGAACAGCATCCGCACTTTCTCGCTGACGATGGGGACCCCGAACAACACCTTGTTGTTGGCGGCATAGGTCACCTTGATCTTGCCGCGATTTCCCTTTGTCCGGGCATAGTCATCGGTCAGGAAGGTATATTTCAGCGGGGCACCCGCACATTTCATCTCGGTCGCGGGGCGGGTGAACAGGGCCTGCCCGCCCTCGTCCGTGAACCGGTCCATTGCGGCCCATGTCCTTGCGGCATGATCCGGCCCCGCGTAAAGCGCGCCGATGCCGTTCTGCCCCACCATATCCAGCGAGAAGCCCTGAATGGCCCCCCAGTCCAGCGTCAGGCCGGTGGCCACCACAAGGAAATCGTAACGCACGACCTGAGCCGAGGCGGTGACGACCTTGTTTCCCGCAGGATCAATCTCGGCGGCATATTCCGCGATCAGCGTCGCCTCGCGCGGCAGCCAGTCCGTGGTTCCCGACACCGAATAGCTGGCCGGTTTCAGACCCGCTGCGATCAGGGTGAAGCCGGGCTGATACCAATGTTCGGGCCGCCCGTCGATCAGGGTGATCTGTGCGCCGTCCAGTCGCGCGACCAGACGGTTCGCCAAAGCCGCCCCCCCCGCACCGGCACCCAGAATGACGATCCGCGCGCCGGTCTTGATCCGGGCCGCCTGCACCGGGGCGGCTTTGGTGGCAAGCAGCGCCGCAGCACCGCCCGCAAGACCCAGAAACGCACGGCGCGAGGCGCGGGGTGATGCAAAATCTGACATGGAATCCCTCCTGATATATGCATATCTTTGCATACATTTGGAAGGCCGGATTTGAGATGGATCAAATCCTGAAGATTATATGGGTGAGGCTACATCAGACCCAGCAACCGCGCGGCGTTGTTCTTGATGATGTCGGGGCGCAATTCATCCTTGATGTCGATCTTCTCGAAATCGGCCAGCCAGCGTTCGGGGCTGATCATCGGCCAGTCCGAACCGAACAGCACCTTTTTCTTAAGGATCGAATTGGCATAGCGCACAAGGATTGGCGGGAAATATTTGGGCGACCAGCCGGACAGGTCGATATAGACATTGGGCTTGTGCTGGGCCACGGCCAGCGCCTCCTCCTGCCAAGGGAAGGACGGGTGCGCCATGATGATCTTCATGTCGGGGAAATCCACCGCCACATCGTCCAGATACATCGGGTTGGAATATTTCAGCCGCATCCCGTTGCCACCACGCATCCCCGATCCGACGCCGGTTTGCCCGGTGTGGAACAGTGCGATGGCGCCCGCCTCCTGGATCGCTTCATAAAGCGGATAGGCGAAGCGTTCGTTGGGATAGAAGCCCTGAAAGGTCGGGTGGAACTTGAAGCCCTTGATCCCGTAATCGGCCACCAGACGCCGCGCCTCGCGCACGCCCATCTTGCCCTTGTGCGGGTCGATCGAGGCGAAGGGGATCAGCACATCGGCATTGGCGGCGGCGATCTCGGCCACTTCCTCGTTCTTGTAGCGGCGGTAGCCCGTCTCGCGCTCGGCATCGACGGGAAAGATCACGGCGGCGATGTTCTGCGCGCGGTAATGGGCCGCGGTTTCCTGCATCGTGGGCGGATGCTGCCACGGCGCGCCGAAATACTTGGCCATGGTGGATTGCAGATCGTCATAGCCATCGTCGGAATGACAGCCACACGGCTCCTCGGCATGGGTATGGATGTCGATGGCGCGGATCTTGTCGAGGTCGATCATGGGTGGCTCCCGTTACTGGTCAATCTGGTCGATGCGGCGCAACAGCGCCACAAGCGTGGCCCGCTCCTCGGGGGACAGCCCGGCCAACATCGCATCTTCATGCGCCTCCAACGCGGCGACAGCGGCGCGGCGGCGGCGTGTCCCGGCCAGCGTCGCGCGCAGCGCAAAGGACCGGCGATCCGTCAGCACCTTGTGCCGCCCGATCAGACCCGCTTCCTCGAGCGCGTCGATGATCAGAACGGTGTTCGAGCGTTCCATGTTCAGACTGGCGGCCAGTTGCGATTGCGTCACATCCGGCGTGTCACAGATCACCGACAGCGCCGAAAATGTGGTGATTCGCAGGCCCAGCGGCTCTAGCACGCGGGCGGCATCGGCCATGATCACGTTGGTCGCGCGCTTCATCGTGTAACCGACCAACTGGCGCAGGGCGCCGTCCAACCCCCGGGTCGGTGGTGCTGCGGCGTCGATGGCGGGCGCGGTCTTGCGGGTCATGGTATCACCGGAACGTGGGGCTGCGTTTTTGCAGGAACGCCTTCAGGCCCTCCTGCGCATCGGGGCTGGTCTGGGTCAGCGCGGCACAGAGGCTTTCGGTGAACAGGCCATCCGCCTTGGACATGTCTTCAATCCGGGCAAGGGCGTGGATCATGATATAGTTGGACAGGCCCGCGTTGCTGGCGATCTTGCCCGCCAGATCGCGCGCCAGGTCCATCGCCTGACCCGGCCCGACAGAATAATGGCACAGGCCCAGACGCAGACCTTCCTCGGCATCATATTTGCGCCCGGTCAGCATCATCTCGATCATCCGGTCGGCACCAAGGATACGCCCCACGCGCACGGATGCACCGCCGCCGACATAGATCCCGCGCCGCCCCTCGGGAAGTTGGAAGATCACCGAGGGTTCGGCAATCCGCACATGGGTGGACGTGGCCAGTTCCAGACCGCCACCGATCACCGCGCCGACCATCGCCGACACGACCGGCAGGCCGGAAAACTGGATCTTGTCCATCACCGCATGCCAGCCCCGCGAATGGCGCAGCGTGCCTTCGGCGTCGCGGGCGACATGTTCGCTCAGGTCCAGACCGGAACAGTAATGCCCGCCCGTGCCCGTCAGGATCACCACCTTCACCCCCGCGGGCGGATCCGAGAAGAACTGATCCAGTTCGGACAGAAGCTGATCATTCATCGCATTGCGCTTGTCGGGACGGTTCATGGTCAAGGTGGCAATGGGCCCCTCGATCTGGAGGGTCAGGGTCTGCAACTGCGATCTGGTCATCTTACGGGCCTTTTTTGGCTATGTGTCATAACTATCTGGCCGCAGACCGGGAAAGGCAACCCCCCAGCCCCCTCCTTGCGGATGAAAAGAGGGCTGGGGGCGTTCGTTCAGTACATCATCCGCAGGGCAAACAGCGTGATACTGGGGAACATCACAAGAATGATCGTCCGAATGATGTCGGATGCAACAAAATACATCACGGCTTTGTAAGTCTCGATCATCGGGGTCAGCCGGTCCATCGAGTTGATGACGAACAGGTTCATCCCCACCGGCGGCGTGATCAGGCCCACTTCGACCACGATCAGCACAAGGATACCGAACCAGATCGCCGTCTCCTCGGGGGTCAGGCCGAAATCCAGGCTTGAGATGATCGGGAAAAAGATCGGGATCGTCAGCAGGATCATCGACAGGCTGTCCATCACCGCGCCAAGGATCAGATAGATCAACAGGATCACCGCCAGCACCATCCACGGGCTGAGCCCGAGCGAGACCACATAGTTCGACAGTTCCTGCGGCACCTGCGTCAGCGCCAGAAAGCCGTTGTAGAATGCAGCCCCCAGCACGATGAAAAAGATCATCGCGGTCGACCCTGCGGTCGTCATGAAACTGTCGGTCAGCGTGCGACGGTTCAGGCCGCCATTGACCAGCGCGATCAGCCCTGTGCCCAAAGCCCCGACAGCCGCCCCTTCGGTCGGAGTGAATACACCCAGATAAATGCCGCCGACCACGACCAGAAAGACCGTCAGAACCGGCCAGACATCCAG
Organism: Rhodobacterales bacterium 34-62-10; assembly: GCA_002282555.1. Classification (GTDB taxonomy): domain Bacteria; phylum Pseudomonadota; class Alphaproteobacteria; order Rhodobacterales; family Rhodobacteraceae; genus Seohaeicola. Next base: position 722 of record NCJR01000133.1, on the reverse strand, counting down.
AATGGCGCGCCACCGCTGCGCATAGGGCATCCGCTCGCGCGGGGTGCCGACGCGGTCGGGATGGATGCGGGCATAGAGGCTGATGGTGATCATATAGCCAACGGCTGCCAATATCCCCGGCACGAAAGCGGCCAGGAACAGCTTGGCGATGTTCTGTTCGGTCAGAATGGCATAGATGACCAGCACGACAGACGGCGGGATCAGAATACCCAAGGTGCCGCCAGCTGCCAGCGTCGCGGTGGAAATGCCACCGGCATAACCATAGCGGCGCATCTCTGGCAGGGCGACCTGCCCCATGGTGGCAGCGGTCGCCAGCGACGATCCGCAGATCGCGCCGAACCCGGCGCAGGCGCCCACGGCGGACATGGCGACACCGCCCTTGCGATGCCCCAACCACGCCTCTGCCGCCTTGAACAGCGACTGGGACATGCCGCCAAGCGTGGCGAAATGGCCCATCAGCAGGAACATCGGAATGATCGACAGCGAATAGCTGGAGAAGGTCGAATAGGTTTCGGACTTCAACCGCGCAAAGGCCATGTTGAAGCTGCCTGTGGCAAAGAACAGACCGAACAGGCCGACAAGGAACATCGCCAACCCGATCGGCACACGCAGAAAGATCAGGGTCAGCAGGACGGGAAAGGACGCGATCCCGATTTCAAGACTGGTCAATGGCCTGCTCCCCCGATGGACAGAATGGTCCGGTTACCGAAAAACTCGCCCGC
>NCJR01000132.1 GCA_002282555.1 Rhodobacterales bacterium 34-62-10 | reverse complement strand
CTCCATCTGTTCCTTGATCGCGGCCAGTTCCAGCCGCGCCGCCTCGCGCTCGCGCATCGTGCGCTGCAAGGTGGTCTGGATCACTTCGATCCCTGTCTCCATCTCGCGGCGACGGGTCTCGGATTGCAGCAGTTCCGACTGCATCACCGAAATCTGCTCCAGCGCGGAATTGAACCGCTCCTGCGCGGCCAGTGCTTCGGCAGCGCGCGCATCGCGCTCGGTGGACAGGACGTTCAGCCGCGTCTCATAGGTGCGCTGATCCCGCTTGGCCTGTTCGCGGAAATTGCCCGATCCGATGCTGTCCATCAGCAGGATCGCCGTGGCGATGATGGCCCAGGCCACCACCAGGGCCGCGCCCGAAAACGCGACCATCTGCGTGCCCGGCTTCAGCCGGATAAAGCGTGTATCTGTGTCTGATCGCAGAAACAGCCGTCTTTCCGGGAACCAACGCTCGAGTGTGGCGTCGATCCGGATTGCCAGTCGTGTTCTCACCAATCTGTCCCTTGTTTCATCCCCATCAGAGCGGTCGTTCATCCCCAACAACGGCCCTGCACAGGTGGTAACCAGCCCGGCGCGTTCCGGCAAGACGTTTGCGGCAGGAATGGGGATGACCCGCCCATAAGCCCAGAATTGGGCAAGAACCCGCCGACCTGCGGCAGCTTTCGCCCTTAAACTGCGGGTTTTTCCTCAGTCAGCGGCCAATAGAAATCCGGCGGCAATCCCGCCTCGGCGCGCTTTTCCTCGTTGAAGGGCGGCTTCAGCAGCCCGTGGAAATACCGCCGGACCAGATCGTGAAACACGTCCTTGGGGTCCAGATCATGCCGCCCGCACAGGAAATGGAACCATTTCGACCCATAAGCGACATGGGCCACCTCCTCGGCATAGATCACCTTCAGCGCGGCCACCGTCTGCGCATCACCCGCCGTCTCGAACAGCGCGATCATCCCCGGCGTCACATCCAGCCCCCGCGCCTCCAGCACCATGGGCACCACGGCCAGCCGCCCCATGAAATCCGCCGCCGTGTCCGAGGCCGCCCGCCACATCCCCGCATGGGCGGGCATGGCTCCGTAATGGCTGCCCTGCGCTTCAAGACAGTCGCACAACAGGTTGAAATGCTTGGATTCCTCATCCGCCGCCTTGACCCAGTCGTCATAAAACCCCAGCGGCATCGGCACATCCGCAAACCGCGCGATGATGTCCCAATGCAGATCGACCGCGTTCAACTCGATATGCGCCACCGCATGCAGCATGGCGACGCGCCCCTGCGCGCTGCCCGGCCTGCGGCGCGGCACCTCGCGCGGGTCCAGCAACGCAGGCCGTTCAGGTCGCGCCGGATGATCAGGCGGGCTGGCGCGCCCGATGGCCAGGGGCGTGCCCGCTGCCCGCGCCGCGCGCCATGTGGCGGCATGGGCATGGGACAGGGCGGTCTTGGCGCGCCCGTCAGCGGTGCTCAACACCTCGACCGCCATCTGCGCCAGCGTCTTGTCGCTCATCCGTCCTGCCCCTTTATTGCCTCACAGCGCCCGTGCCGCCTCCAGCACCGCTTCCGCATGGCCCGGCACCTTGACCTTGGACCAGACCTTGGCAATCCGCCCCGTCCCGTCGATCAGAAAGGTGCTGCGCTCGATTCCGAAGAACTTTTTGCCATACATGGATTTTTCCTTCCAGACGCCATAATCCTCGCAAACCGTGCTATCCGCATCCGACAACAGCGGCGCGCGCAATCCATGCTTGTCGCGGAACTTGTCGTGGCTCGTGATATCCTCCTTGGAAATCCCGAAAACCTGCACCCCTGCGGCGGTGAACTGATCCAGAAGACCGGAAAAATCCTTGTTTTCCGTGGTGCAACCCGGCGTGTCATCGCGCGGATAGAAGAACAGAACCACAGGCGCAGGCCGAAGGGCCGACAGGGTGACGGTACCGCCACCATCGCGGGGCAGGGTGAAATCCGGGGCAAGTTCGGAAACGTCGGGCATTCTGTGTCCTCAGAGTTGGTGAAAATGTGAGTTTCATATTAGGCCATGACAGGCGACAATAAAGACAGGTGAGCGGAAGTTTCACCACAAAGCGCGGGACCGGGGCGACAGACCCATGGCGCTGGACGGTAAAACACGGCAGGGAGGGCAAGCGGCACAGGGTTTCGCACCACGCCGCAGCAGAGCAGAACAGGCAGACCAAAGCAGGATGACCGCGTCAGAAAACAACCAGCCGGACGACAGCACCGCGCGCCCTGCGCCCCGCACGCCTGCGCGCGCCACGCGCACAAAACCCGCGCGCCGCGGTATGGCCGCGTCGATGGCGTGGTCGGTTCTGGGCACCCTGCTGGTCTTGTCGGTGATCGTCGGTCTGGCAGCGGCGGCCCTGCTTTATGCCGTCGGTCGGCCCATCGCCGCCCCCGACTGGTTGCGCGACCGGATCGAGACCCGCGCAGCCGAGGCGCTGCCCGGCATGCAGATTGACTTCAGCGATCTTGTGCTGACCGTCGACACGGGCTGGGCCCCCCGCATCCAGTTGCGCGATGTGACCCTGCGCGAAATCGGCGGCCCGCCGATGATGACGCTGGGCGATCTCGAGGTTGGGGTCTCCGGCGAGGCGCTGTTACGCGGCCAGTTGCAACCGGGTCGCATTACCCTTTCTGGCGCAAGGCTGACGCTGCGGCGCATGGCCGATGGCACCTTCGATCTGGCCTTCGGCGATGCCTTGCCGCCGGTGGAACAGGCCGCCAGCCCCGCCGCCCTGCTCGAAGGGCTGGACGGCTTGCTGAACCAGCCGCGCTTTGCCGGGCTGACGGTGATCAACGCCGACAACCTTGGCCTGCGCTACGAGGATGCCCGCACCGGCCGCGCCTGGCAGGTCGATGGCGGCCGGGTCGAGTTGCGCCGCAACGGTGATGACCTGACCCTGCGCGGCGATGTCTCGCTGCTGTCGGGCTATGATTACGCAACCTCGCTCAGCCTGAATTACACCGGTCACATCGGAACCCCCGAAGCCCAGATCGGCCTCAGCTTCGAAGACATGACCGCCACCGATCTGGCCAGCCAGTCCGGGGCTCTGGCCTGGCTTGGCGTGCTGCGCGCGCCCATTTCGGGGGCCATGCGCCTGTCGGTTGCCCCCGATGGCCGGCTGGGGCCGCTCAGCGTCGCCCTGCAGATCGGCGCGGGCGCGGTGCAGCCCAATGATCAGGCCGAACCGATCCCCTTTGAATCCGCCCGCACCTATCTGACCTATACGCCGCAGACCGGACAGTTGCAGTTCGATGATCTGTCGGTCAGCAGCAAATGGATCACCGCCCGCGCCGAAGGCCGCGCCACGATTGCCGAACTGGTGAATGGCTGGCCCGCCGCACTTCTGGGGCAGTTCCGCATCCTCGATATCACCGCAAACCCCGCCGATCTCTATGAAACCCCCGTCCAGTTGGAGGAGGCGCTGGTGGACCTGCGCCTCAAGCTCGATCCGTTCGAATTGACACTGGGACAGATGACCCTGTTCGACCGGGGCCAGCGCCTGTTGCTGGATGGCCGCGTCGGTGTCGGCGCTGCGGGGTGGAACGTGGCGGTCAACGGCTCCATGGATGCGGTGCTGCCCGAACGGGTCCTGCAACTCTGGCCCGAGCGGTTGGTGCCGAATACCCGGACCTGGGTGGCCGAAAACCTGCACAGCGCGCGCCTGCATGACGTGCAACTGGGCTACCGGCGCAATCCGGGGGCCGAGGATCGGGTCTATCTGGGCTTCGGCTTCGACAGCGCCAATGTGACCTATGCCATGGAAATGCCCTTGCTGGCGGATGCGGCGGGGCAGGCGACCCTCACGGGGCGGCGCTTCGTCGTCAGCGCGACCGAAGGCACATTGACCCCGCCGCAGGGCGGACCCCTTGATGTCACGGGCACCAGCTTCATCATCCCCGATGTCAACCGCCGCCCCACCCCCGCGCAGGTGCGTCTGGCGGTGCGCGGTCAGATCACCGGCGTCCTGTCGATGCTGGACAGCCCCAACCTGCGCTTCATGCAAAAGGCGGGCCGCCCCGTCGATCTGGCCGCGGGCATGGCCGAGGTGACCGCCCTGATCGACCTGCCGCTGCAACGCCCGATGCCGATCGAGGCGCTGCGCTTCTCGGCCAGCGCCCGGCTCAGCGATGTGGAAAGCAGCGCGATCATGCCGGGCCGTATCCTGCGCGCCGCCGCGATGGAGGTGCAGGCCGATACCTCCAGCCTCAGCATCGGCGGCAAGGGACAGATTGGCGAGGTGCCCTTCGATGCCCTCTGGCGCACGACCCTGCGCGACAACCCGCGCGGTCAAAGCACGGTCGAAGGCGACGTGACCCTGTCGCAGGCCTTTGCCGATGAATTCCGGCTGAGCCTGCCCCCCGGCACCTTCAGCGGGGCAGCGCAGGGGCAGATCCGGCTTGATCTGGAACGCGACCGCCCGGCGGCCTTCCGGTTGACCTCGGATATGGCGGGGCTTGGCCTGTCCGTGCCGGTCCTTGGATGGTCGCTGCCCCGCGCCACACCCGCCACGCTCGAGGTGGCGGGAACGCTCGGCACGCCCGTAGCCGTTGACCGGATCACGCTGGACGCGCCCGGCCTGACGCTGTCGGGTGCCTTGGACCTGACAGCGGATGGCCAACTGGCCACCGCGCGCTTTGACCGCGTGCGCACCGGCTGGCTGGACGGACCGGTCACCCTCACGGGGCGCGGCGCGGGTCGCTCTCCGGCCGTGGCGGTCAACGCTGGCAGCGTCGATCTGCGCCGCAGCACCCTGTCCACATCCTCGGACGGCGGGCAGGGGGGCGGGCCTCTGGAACTGGCGCTGGACCGTCTGGTCATCAGCGAAGGTATCGCCCTGACCGACTTTCGCGGTCAATTCGACACCACTGGCGGTCTGGACGGTCGCTTCAGCGCGCAGGTGAACGGTCAGGCCCCCGTGGTGGGCCGCGTCGTGCCGATGAACGGACGCAGCGCCGTGCGGATCCAATCCGACAATGCCGGACAGGTCTTTGCCGCCGCAGGTCTGCTGAAACAGGCCCGCGAAGGCGCGATGGACCTGACCCTGCGCCCGACCGGGGGACCGGGAAGCTATAACGGCGCATTGCTGGTGCGCAACGTGCGCCTGCGTGACGCCCCCGCGCTTGCCGCCCTGATCAACGCGGTCAGTGTTGTGGGCCTGCTGGAACAGATGAACGGCGCGGGCCTGCATTTCTCGGATGTCGAGGCGGATTTCCTGCTGACCCCCGACCAGGTGGTGCTGCGCTCGGCCTCGGCCGTGGGTGCCTCATTGGGCGTGTCCATGGACGGCTATTACAATCTGGCCCGCAAGGAGATGGACTTTCAGGGCGTCTTTTCCCCGGTCTACATGCTGAACGGCATCGGATCGCTGCTGACCCGCAAGGGCGAGGGGCTGATCGGCTTCACCTACCGCTTGGGCGGCACACCCGAGGCCCCAAGGGTGCAGTTGAACCCGCTCTCCGCCCTCGCCCCCGGCATGCTGCGCGAGATTTTCCGCCGCCCGCCACCTGCACCTCTGGACCCTGCGGACGGCTGACCCCTCCGCGCGGTTGCAGCCTGCGCCCCGCATCTCTATCTGGACGCAACATCCGCCGCTTTACCGGGGTCCCCCATGCACCTGTCCGATTTCGACTTCGATCTGCCCGACACCCTCATCGCCACCCGCCCCGCCAAACCGCGCAGCGCCGCGCGCCTGCTGGTGGCTGACGGCGATGCGATCCATGACGCCCATGTCTTTGACCTGACCACATGGCTGCGCCCCGGCGACCGCCTGATCCTGAACGACACCCGCGTGATCCCCGCGCGCCTGACCGGGTCGCGCCACCGCAAGGGCGAGGCGGGCGACACCTCGGCCAAAATCGAAGTCACCCTGCTGGAACCCCGCGCCAGCGGCCTCTGGACCGCCCTCATCAAACCGCTCAAGAAACTGCGCGACGGCGAAACCATCACCTTCTCGGACACCCTCTCCGCCACGCTTGAAGGGCGCGAGGACGGGCAGGGCCTTCTCGCCTTCAACCTCACCGGCCCCGATTTCGACGCGGCACTGGCCGAGGCGGGCGCCATGCCCCTGCCGCCCTATATCGCCGCCCGCCGCGCCGCCGATGCGCAGGACAAGGA
>NCJR01000482.1 GCA_002282555.1 Rhodobacterales bacterium 34-62-10 | reverse complement strand
CTGGTCACAGGCAGCCAGAAGGGCCGCCCCGCCGAGGGCTATTGCGATTGCGGCGCGCGCAGTCCTCGCAGTGTAGTGTTTCAACATGCCGGATATCCCCATGCGATTGCCAATGAACGCCCCAGCTCCATAGGTTAACGCTGTGTTGAGATTATGACGCCCGAAGCGGCCTGTCCAATCCGCAATTTCCGCTAGCCCGGCTACCAGTACCCCTTCATCAGCTCTGTTGCCCAATCCGGCTGCGATACCGGCTCCCTGGGCAGGAATTCGCGCATGACCGGCTTGATGTCGAGCACCGGTGTTCCATCAATCGCGTCGAGGCCCTGAACATGCAACCCGCGCCCGTCCACGCCAAGTATCCTGCACGTACAGAGACCAAGACGATTGGGGCGGTTCTTTCCGCGCTGGGCGAAGATGCCGACAAGGGGCCAATCCGGATTGCCGCGCGGATGGCGGGCGCCGGTTTCGATCTTTGCCTCAGCCACCTTGTTGAAGAAAAAGATGATTTCCGCATGGCTGAAGGTTTCAAGGCCAGCCAGCGCGCTTTGCGGAAAGCCGGGAGCAAGTTCGATGACCGCTTGCTCCTTCCCCCAATCATCGTCCAGCGGATCCGATCTGCCGCCCCGCACCCATCCTATTGGTTCGAGCGTGATCATGGATACCCTCCCTATTCGAAACCGGAAGGGTCTGCCGGCGAGCAAACCGTGTCAATTCCGGGCCTTTCCATGCCCTGCGAATAGCCCCAGAAAGAGGCATTGGGGCATAATGGGTCTATCATGGACACTCTGGCAACTGAACGAGACGCACGGGCGACCTGCGCCGGCACAGGCCTTCTGATCGAAGGGCGCGACTTTCACGGCGCAGACCTGCGCGGCCAGAATTTTGCCAGCACGCGGTTTCACAATTGCGAGCTGCGCGGGGCCCGGCTGGACTGGGCCAACCTCGCCGGGGCCTGCCTCAACCATGCACGGCTGCTGAACGCCTCAATGACCCATGCCCATCTGCGGGGCGCCCTGCTCAAGGGCGCAAACCTGCGCGCGGCCCGTCTGGCCCATGCCAATCTGGTGGACGCGGACATGACCGGCGCCAATCTCTGGCAGGCCGATCTTTCCGGCGCCAATCTCTGCGGGGCAGTCTGCCTTTGGGGCGATACCAGCAAGGCCCGCTTTGCCGGCGCGCTCTATGATGAGGAGACCTGCCTGCCGCCGGGTTTCCGCCCCGAGGCGGAGGGCATGATCCGCTTTGACATGCCGCGCGCTTGACACGGGCGCACCCCCGCCCCCATCCCTTCCCCGCACATGACAACACTCAAGGCCATTC
>NCJR01000481.1 GCA_002282555.1 Rhodobacterales bacterium 34-62-10 | reverse complement strand
AGCTTGGCCGCCCTCATAGCTTGAGGCAGTGATACACAATGCATGCAGTGCCTTGCTTTGGATGGCATGCTCGAGATGAGATCGCTGAAACTCGCGCTCAAGCAGCCTCTTGAGCGGACTATAGTCCAATAGACCGCCCGCGGCACTGAAGCCAAGATATCCGAACATCATTGTGCTGGCCAAGCGCCCAGTGGACAGCAGCAACGACAAGGCATCCGTGTTATAGATTGCGTCGCATCTCAGGCCGCGCCATAGGGACGACAGGTGCTTTGTGCCCCGCTGAAAATCATTTGCCGCGACACCGATGGACGCGGCATTGATTGCGCCAACTGAAGATCCACAAACGATATGGAATGGGGAGCGCCGTGCCCCGGTGATCTCAGCCAAGGCCATGAGGACGCCCACATGATACGCGCCGCGCGCACCGCCGCCTTGAAGCACAAGCGCTGTTTTAGGGCCCTGCTCCATTGTCGCTCCCACATCTGACCTTTTTACATTGCCGATGCTACGTCGTTCTATCCCTACTCGCCATACTAGCACCCCTCGACAATAGCCCACGATGCCAAAAGTCGAAACCACTCGCGCGTAGCAACGGTGACTTGCAGATCACGTCGCCTGGCGGCTCTCTCGCCAGACAATGAAGATACCGCTCACCACGATCACGGAGGCACCGACCAGCGTCCAGAACCCCGGTGTATCCGCCCAGACAATCCAGCCCAGCAGCGATGCCCAGATCAGCGCTGTGTAATCGAATGGCGCAACTATAGCCGCAGGTGCCAGCCGGAATGCCTGACCGATCAGGGTGATGCCGAGCGCCCCCAACAAGGCTTGGGCGACGAAGAATGGCAGATTATCAACACTGATCGGCACCCAGACCGTCGCGGCCAAGGGAGCCGCGTAGAGCATGGGAAACAGCATCACGTAAAACATCATGGTCCACATGCTTTCCCGCGGGCCAAGCCATCGCGCCGAGATCATGAAGAGGGCGTAAAGAAGGGCCGTGCCGATCACATAGAGTGACGCCGGCTGGAAGGTCGCTCCACCAGGGCGAACAATGATGAGGACACCAACAAACCCGATCACCACAGCCATCCAACGCCGCCAGCCGACCGTCTCACCCAACAGCGGCACGGACAGGGCCGTGATGAAGATCGGAGCCGAGAAGACCAGCGCTGTCGCCTCGGCCAGAGCCAAGGCTTCAAGCCCTTTGAAGAACGTGTAGGCGCCACCGAGCATCAGCAAGCCGCGCGCCGCATGGATCTGCACATGCGCCGTTTGAAAACCCGACCAACCATGCAGGTAGAGAACAACAGCACCTACC
>NCJR01000480.1 GCA_002282555.1 Rhodobacterales bacterium 34-62-10 | reverse complement strand
TTAGGGTCTGTTGACGTTCATTTCAGTCGAATGACGGTGGCTGCTATTGCGATGAAGGCGCTGTAGCTTGTGTCTGTTTTGGAGCAACGCATGGCGATACCCCTGTATTCTTTGAGTTTTCCGAAGAAATTCTCGATCAGGTGACGCCATTTATAGGTATCCCGGTCAAATTGTGCCGGGAAGCGGCGGTTGGACTTTGGCGGGATAACGGGCTCGATCTTCTTCTCGATCAAGGTATCTCGCACCCAGTTCGCATCGAAGGCCCTGTCGGCGAGGAACTTGCCGCAGGTCAGTCCTTTGAGTAGCGCGGCCGTGCCTCGCAAATCGTGCGCCTGCCCGGGCAACAATCGGAAGTCCACCAGATTGCCGAGGGCGTCGGCCAGGGCCATGATTTTGGTCGTCACGCCGCCACGAGAGCGCCCGATGGCCTGGCTCTGAGTCCCCCTTTTGCGCCCTGTCCATGGCGGTGGACCTTGACGATACTGCCGTCGATCATGGCGTATTCGAAGTCAGCGTCTTCGGACAAAGCTCTGAAAATTCTATAGAAAGCGTCTGCCTTGACCCATCTGCGGAACCGCTTGAACACCGAGTTCCATTTGCCGAATTCCTCTGGGAGGTCACGCCACGGACAGCCCGTTCGGGCGATCCACAGCACCGCTTCGATAAATAGTCGAGGGTTGGGGCCTGTGCGGCCGGGATCGCATTCACGGCCAAGGCAGTGCGGGGCGATGAGCGCCCATTGTGTGTCGGTCAAAGTCAAGCGGATCAAGGTCACCTCCCATTTGGCAACCTTGAATCATTCCGACGACGATTTGGGAATCCTCAAACGTCAACAGGCCCTAGTTGCGGAAATGTTGATAGCATTGGAAAGTAGCTTTTCTGCATGTCTTACGCTGGCGGTGATTTTCAGAACGGAATATTCCTATCCGAGTGGGCGGACTCCTTTCAGGGTCTATTGCAATCTGCGCGGAGATCGCGGCCATCGTGCCGCTTCCATACAAAAGCCCATCATGGCTGCCGGCCCAGATGCGACGGTTTCGTGCGGTCTAACCGCACTTGAAGTCGACGTTGACAGCAACTTAGATGAAAGTGAATTGGCCACAGCGATCAACGAAGCGAGCTATGGCTGTGAGAAATTGGTGAGCTGAGCGCGGGCGAGGCTTTGGCCCGTTACATGTTTCCGATTTTCAACATTTTTGACAGCAGCGGCCGTATCCCGCCCGTTTCACGAAGAATTCAACTATACTCCGAGTCCCGCATAAGCCGAATTTGGTGACTTGACGGCTGGGCTTGCAACGATTCAGCTATGCCTATGATCCGCCCT
>NCJR01000131.1 GCA_002282555.1 Rhodobacterales bacterium 34-62-10 | reverse complement strand
CGCTGTTGCCACGACCATCGCGATCACGCTGGGACTGGGGATCATCACATCCGTCTTCACGGCCATTTTCGTCACGCGGCTGATCATCGTGATCTGGTTCGAACGCCGCCGCCCCAAGACAATCGAGGTATGAGATGCGTCTGAGACTTGTTCCAGAAACCACGAACTTCGATTTCTTCGCGCGCCCGGCCCTCTGGCTGGGAATATCTGGCGCGATGATGGTGCTGGCGATCGTGTCCTTCTTCTTGCAGGGCCTGAACTACGGGATCGATTTCCGGGGCGGCACCACGATCCGTACCGAAAGCGCGCAACCCGTTGACATTGCAGCCTATCGTGCCGCCGTGGACACGCTGGAACTGGGCGATGTGACCATCACCGAGATTTTCGATCCCAGCTTCGGCCCCGATGAGAACGTGGCCATGGTCCGCATTCAGGCGCAGGACGATCAAGAAGCGGTGACGCCCGAACTGATCGCCGCGGTTGAGGGCGCCTTGCAACAGGCGGTGCCGGACATCCGCTTCGTGTCGGTCGAATCGGTCGGTCCGAAAGTCTCGGGCGAGCTGATCATGACCGCCAGCATCGCCGTGGTTCTGGCGATTTCAGCCGTGCTGATCTACATCTGGATGCGCTTTGAATGGCAATTCGCGGTCGCGGCTGTGGTGGCGCTGATCCATGACGTCGTGCTGACCATCGGCATCTTCTCGGAATTGCAGATCAGGTTCGATCTCGCCATCATCGCAGCCCTGCTGACCATCGTGGGCTATTCGCTGAACGACACGGTCGTCGTATTCGATCGCGTGCGGGAAAACCTGCGAAAGTTCAAACAGATGCCCCTGCGCGAGGTTCTGAACCTCTCGATCAACGAGACCCTCAGCCGGACCATGATGACCTCGATCACCACGCTGATCGCGTTGATTGCGCTGTTCGTGCTGGGTGGCGACGTGATCCGCGGCTTTGTCTTTGCCATGATCTGGGGCATCGTTGTGGGCACCTATTCGTCGATTTTCGTCGCCACCATGATCCTGATGAAACTTGGCATCAAACGCGACTGGTCCAAACCCGACGCCAAGGCCGGCACGCAGTTTTCGAACATAGATGCCTGAACCACTGGCCGCGGCTCTGGCCTTTGACGGGTTGATCTGGCTGATCGCGGGCACCGTGCTGGCCGGGTTCGTCCGGGGTTTTTCCGGCTTCGGCACGGCGCTGATCTTCATGCCGGTGGCGGGGCAGTTGATGCCGCCGCTCTGGGCGCTGACCGTGCTGGTGGTGATGGATGTGTTCGGCCCGATCCCGAACCTGCCCCGCGCAAAACGCGACGGCGACCTGCGCGAAGTGGCGCTGCTGACCGTGGCGATGATCCTTGCCCTGCCGCTGGGCCTGATGGTGCTCGCCTCGATCCAACCCGAGGTGTTTCGTTACGCCGTGTCCTTTCTGGCGCTCCTTGTGCCGATTCTTCTGCTGGCGGGGCTGCGCTATCGTGGCCCGCTGAACGCCCCTGTCCTGATGGGCACGGGGGCCGCCAGCGGGTTTCTGGGCGGCGTCGTCGGCGTGCCGGGGCCGCCGGTGATCCTGCTTTATCTGGCCTCGACCCGGATGGCGGCGCAGGTGCGCGCGAATATCCTGATCTATCTGTTCGCCTTCGATATCGTGCTGATCATCCTTCTGGCGGTGCAGGATCAGCTTTCGGCGGTGCCTGTCATCCTTGGCCTGATACTTGCCTTGCCGGTCATGCTGGCGAATATGGCGGGTGCGGCCGTGTTCCGCCCCGAGAAACAGCGGCAATATCGCGCGGCCGCCTATGTGATCATCGCGGCGGCAGCCATCAGCGGGCTGCCGTTATGGGACTGAACGACCCAATGAGAAAGGTGCAACCATGAAGGTGACCGAAGTGAATTTCGACGGCGCGGTGCCCATCGATGGCTATGGCCCCGGCTTTTTCCGCGTCGGAAAACAGGTTCTCGAAGGGCCGGTGCTGGTCACAGCCGAGCGTGCCACATCCTGGGGCGGGCTTGACGACATCGCAGCGCTCGAGGCCCTGGTGGGGCAGGTCGATGTGATCTTTCTGGGGATGGGCACAGATATCGCCCATGCACCCCTTGCCCTGCGCGACCGGCTCGAAGCCTTGGGGCTTGGGGTCGAGGTGATGAACTCGCCCGCCGCCTGCCGCACCTATAACGTGCTGCTCTCCGAAGGCCGCCGCGTCGCGGCTGCGGTCCTGCCCGTGGACAAGGTGCTGCGGTGATCCGCGCCTTTCCGAATGTGTAAGGATGCGATAGGTCATCCCCATGGAATTGAATGTCACAGGTCTCAGCGTCGCGCGCGGTGGTATCCCGGTCCTTGAAGGGCTGGATTTCACCCTGCGCGCGGGCGAGGCGCTGATCCTGCGCGGGCCCAATGGTGTGGGCAAGACAACCGTGTTGCGCACCGTTGCCGGCCTGCAACCACCGCTGGCCGGAACCATCGGGCAGGAACGCGACGCCATGGCCTATGCGGGTCATGCCGACGGGATCAAGACAACCCTGACCGTGCGCGAAAACCTTGAATTCTGGGCCGCGATTTTCGGAACCGGCGGCATCGACGCGGCACTTGATGCCTTCGATCTGACCGGTCTGGCGGATCGTGCCGCAGGCGGTCTGTCCGCAGGGCAGAAACGCCGCCTTGGTCTGGCGCGGATGGTGGTGACGGGACGGCCCGTCTGGGTGCTGGACGAACCCACCGTGTCGCTGGATACCGGCGCGGTGGCGCTGTTCGCGGCAGCCGTGCGCGCGCATCTGGCGGGCGGCGGCATGGCGCTGATGGCCACCCATATCGATCTGGGCCTGACCGAGGCGCGGGTGCTGGACGTGGCGCCGTTCCGCGCCAAGGCCCCGGCGCATGACGATTTCGACGGGTCCTTCCTATGAAGGCGCTGCTCTTGCGTGACATCCGGCTGGCGGTGCGGGCAGGGGGCGGCTTCGGGCTGGGGCTGGCCTTTTTCCTGATCGTCGTGGTGCTGGTGCCTTTTGGCGTGGGACCGGACAGCGAACTGCTGGCGGTGATCGCGCCCGGTATCCTGTGGCTGGGGGCGCTCTTGTCCTGCCTGCTTTCGCTGGACCGCATCTTCGCGCTGGATTGGGAGGATGGCTCGCTTGACCTGCTGGCCACGGCCCCCTTGCCGATGGAGGGGCTGGTCAGCCTCAAGGCGATGGCCCATTGGTTGACGACAGGCGTGCCGCTGGTGCTGGCCTCGCCGCTCTTTGCGCTATTGCTCAGCCTGCCCGTCGAGGGGTATCTGCCGCTTGTCATCTCGCTGGCGCTTGGCACCCCCGCGCTCAGCGTGATCGGCACCTTCGGGGCGGCCCTGACCGTCGGGTTGAAACGTGGCGGCCTGCTGTTGAGCCTGCTGGTTCTGCCCTTATATGTGCCCACGCTGATCTTCGGCGCAGAAGTGGCGCGCCGCGGGGCAGAGGGGCTTGATACAGGCGTGCCGCTGGCGATGTTGGCAGGCATCACCTTCGGGGCCATGGCCCTGCTACCTTTCGCCTCAGCCGCTGTGCTGCGGGTAAACCTGCGCTGACAGGGATGTGACTTGCCCCCCAAGGGGGATGGAATAGGAACGGGACATGGCATCACTCTGGGAATATGCGAACCCCAAGAAGTTCATTCAGACCACGGACAGGCTCTTGCCCTGGTTTTCCGTGCTGGCAGCACTCACGCTGGTGATCGGACTGATCTGGGGCTTTTTCTTCACGCCCGACGATTTCCGGCAGGGATCGACGGTCAAGATCATCTACCTTCACGTGCCCTCGGCGCTCATGGCGATCAACGCATGGCTGATGATGCTGGTGGCCTCCCTCATCTGGATCGTGCGGCGGCACCATGTCTCGGCACTGGCGGCGCGGGCTGCGGCACCGATCGGGGCGGTGATGACGGTCATCGCACTGGCCACCGGTGCAATCTGGGGCGAGCCGATGTGGGGCACGTGGTGGGCATGGGATCCGCGCCTGACCTCGTTCCTGATCCTGTTTCTGTTCTATCTGGGCTATATCGCGCTCTGGGCCGCGATCGAGAATGACGACACCGCCGCCGACCTCACCTCGGTGCTGTGCCTTGTCGGATCGGTCTTCGCACTCCTCAGCCGCTATGCGGTGAATTTCTGGAACCAGGGGCTGCATCAGGGCGCGTCCCTCAGCCTCGACAAGGAAAAGAACGTGGCGGATGTGTTCTACCACCCGCTTCTGTTCTGCATCGCGGGCTTCGTGCTGCTGTTCATCGCGCTGGTCTTTCTGCGCACGCAAACCGAAATCCGTGCCCGCCGGATGCGGGCGCTTCTGGCACGGGAGAGGCTGGGATGATGCCTGATCTTGGGAAATACGCCGATGCGGTGCTGTCATCCTATGCAGTGTCCATCGCGCTGATCGTGGCGCTGGTTGTCGTCAGCGTGATGCGCGCCCGCAAAGTGCGCGCGCAACTGGACGAGGTCGAAAAAAGGAGCCGTCGGAATGGCTAAGCTGTCACCCCTCATGCTGGCCCCGCCGTTGATCTTTGCAGGTCTGGCCGCGATGTTCTGGTTCGGCATGGCCCGCGAAGACCCGGATCAACTGCCGTCAGCCCTCGAGGGGCGGCAAGCCCCCACGATCGAGGTGACACAGCTTGGCCCCGATGCCCCCTTCACGGATGCCGATCTGCGACAGGGCGACGTGACACTGGTCAATTTCTGGGCCAGCTGGTGCGCCCCCTGCCGCGTCGAACACCCCAATCTTGAGGCATTGGCCGCCGAAGGGCTCACGATCTTTGGCGTCAACTACAAGGACAAGCCCGACAACGCGATGGGCTTTCTGGAAGAGCTGGGCAATCCCTATGTCCAGATGGGCGCGGATGCCACCGGGCGCATGGGCCTGAACTGGGGGCTGTATGGCGTGCCGGAAACCTATGTGATCGACGGTGCCGGCAATATCGTGCTGCGCCACGCCGGACCGATCACACAGCGAGTGATCGAAAATTCGATCCGCCCCGCCATCGAAAAGGCGCGCGCCGCCGGGTCTTGACCGACACCGCCGCAAACATCCGAGATGAAAAAAGCCCCGGTGCATCGCACCGGGGCTTTGTCTTTACCGTCAGACCGGATCAGGCCGATTTCGCCAGATTGCGCAGCACATAATGCAGCACGCCGCCATTCTCG
Organism: Rhodobacterales bacterium 34-62-10; assembly: GCA_002282555.1. GTDB lineage: Bacteria > Pseudomonadota > Alphaproteobacteria > Rhodobacterales > Rhodobacteraceae > Seohaeicola. The sequence continues at coordinate 989 of NCJR01000131.1, read as the reverse complement.
ACATATTCCTTCTCGACAGCGGTATCGATCCGGCATTTCACCATGATCTCGCGCAGGGTTCCATCTGCATAGGTGATGGTGCAGGGCACATCGGACAAGGGCTTCAGATCGCCTTCCAGCCCGGTGATCGACACGGTCTCATCCCCTGTCAGACCCAGCGACTTGCGCGTATCCCCACCCGTGAACTCGAACGGAATGACGCCCATCCCCACCAGGTTCGAGCGGTGGATACGCTCGAACGACTCGGCGATCACGGCCTTGACGCCCAGCAGCGCCGTGCCCTTGGCCGCCCAGTCGCGGCTGGAACCTGCGCCGTATTCGATGCCACCAAAGATCACCAGCGGCGTGCCATTCGCCTGATACGCCATCGACGCGTCAAAAATCGACGTCTGCACCCCATCCGGCCCCTTGGTGTAACCGCCCTCGACCCCGTCCAGCATCTCGTTCTTGATACGGATATTGGCGAAAGTGCCGCGCATCATCACCTCGTGGTTGCCACGACGCGACCCATACGAGTTGAACTCCCGCACCGGCACCTGACGCTCGATCAGATACTTGCCCGCAGGGGTCGTGTCCTTGAACGAACCTGCCGGGCTGATGTGGTCGGTGGTGATCATGTCACCCAGCAGGGCCAGAACACGCGCGCCCCTGATGTCATGGATCGTGCCAGCCTCGGTCGCCATCCCGCGGAAATAGGGCGGGTTCTGGATATAGGTGGACGACGCAGGCCAGTCATAGGTCTCGCTATCGGTGGTCTCGACCGCCTGCCACTTTTCATCACCCTTGAACACATCGGCGTATTTCTTCAGGAACGCTTCACGCGTCACGGTCTTCTCGACCAGATCGGCGATTTCCTGCGATGTCGGCCAGATATCCTTGAGGTAGACCGGCTTGCCATCCTTGGATATGCCGATGGCATCCTTGGTGATGTCGATATTCATGTCACCCGCAATGGCATAGGCCACCACCAGCGGCGGGCTGGCCAGATA
>NCJR01000479.1 GCA_002282555.1 Rhodobacterales bacterium 34-62-10 | reverse complement strand
GCTTCGCAGACAGCTTCGGCCACCGATTCTGATCCCTCGCCCTGCGGACCGGCGGCCACGGCGGCGCGGCAGGCTTCAATGTGCAGGTTGATCAGCGCGATGTTCTCTCCAGGCCGCGTGCCGCTCAGCAGATCGCAGAGCGAACCACAGAGGCGCGAGACCGCGGGATAGCCATAAGAGGTCGCGGCGCCGCGGATGTTGTGGGCGCAGGTGTAGAGGGTACGGTAATCGTCGGCAGTCGCGTGCGGCTTCTGGGCGACGCGCCAGGCATCGCGCATCTTTTCCAGATCATTGCGCATCCAGCCTTCAAATTCTTCGGTCAGGGCGTCCAGGGCTTCTTCCGCCTGGGTCACCATCTCATGCGGGTCAGCGACAAAGACAGGTTCCGGCGGGGCGGGGTCTGCGGGCGCCATTTCTTGCGGCGCTGCGGTCGCCTGCGCGGACCGGATCACACGGGAAATGTCAGGCGCGGCCACGGCTTGCGCCGGTTTGCGGTTAAACTTGGCGGTATCCAGTTTTTTGAGGAATTTGCCCAGCATCACTCCACCCTCGTTTCTGAGGGATCATGATTAACCAACAAAATTTAACATTCGCCTGACGCAAGACGTTGAAATTGCCTCAGAAAGCAAACTGTTCCCGCAAAATGCGCTCATCGAGCGCGTGGCCGGGGTCAAACAGCACCTTGAGGGTCCGCGCCGGATCGGTTTCCACCGTCACTTTCGCAATATTGCGCACTTCCTCATTGTCGGCAGAGGCAGAGACCGGGCGCCGGTCCGGATGGATCACCTCAATGTCCACCTTCGCTTCCGCCTTCAGCAGCGCGCCGCGCCAGCGCCGGGGGCGGAACGCACTCACCGGGGTCAGCGCCAACAGCTTCGCCCCGATCGGCAGAATCGGCCCGTGGGCCGAGAGGTTATAGGCGGTCGAGCCGGCCGGGGTGGCCACCATCAGCCCGTCACAGACAAGTTCTTCCATTCGCACCCGCCCGTCGACCACGATCTTCAGGCGTGCCGATTGCGCCGTCTGGCGCAGCAGGGACACTTCGTTGATCGCCATGGCCCGGTGCAGCTTCCCGTCGAGGTCAGTCGCCACCATCCGCAGCGGGGAGAGCGTTGCCCGCTCGGCCGCCTCAATCCGTTCGATCAGCCCCTCGGCCTGGTAGTCGTTCATCAGGAAGCCGACGGTGCCCAGGTGCATCCCGTAGACGGCCTTGCCATCCTCAAAGCGCCGCCGCAGCGTGTCCAGCATGGCGCCATCCCCGCCGAGCGCGACGATGACTTCCGCCTCTTCCTCTGAATAGTGGCCATATTTTTCGCGCAGAAGCGGCAGC
>NCJR01000478.1 GCA_002282555.1 Rhodobacterales bacterium 34-62-10 | reverse complement strand
GACGGATTGGCCCGCGCATGAAGAAAAGATCGTGCGTTTCTGGGCCAATGCGATCCTTTTTGAACGCAGTTACGACGGCAACCCGCAGCGGGTCCATGTGCAGGCGGGCGATGTGCGCGCTGGCCAGTTCGAGGTGTGGCTGGCGCTGTTCGATGGCGTTTTGCGGCGGCAACTGCCCCCCGACACAGCCGCCGCGTGGTCGGCGCTGGCACATCGCATCGGACGGGGCCTGCGGATGGGCGTTGCCGACCGTGACATCGGCCCCGGCGGGATTCCAAAGCTGGTCTGAACGCCGCGTCGCTTGTCGCTGATCTTCTGAAATCCAGAGTTATCCACAAACACCCGCCGCACACTTGCAAAAAATCAATCCGCTGTGGATGAATCCCGTCCCTGACCGAACAGGCCCGTCAATGCGCGCCGCACCACGGCGGTGACCGATGGCCGCGTCATCTGGATATAGGGCAGCGGCCGGCAGACCTCGATCGCGGCCAGCCCGACCCGCGCGGTCAGGGCGCCGTTCACGATCCCCTCACCGAAACGGCGCGAGAGTTTTGCCAGAAGGTTGCCCCCCGCCAGCGATCCGATCATGTCATCGCCGATGGCCACGGCCCCAGTCGCCACCAGATGCGTCAGTACTGCCCGCGTCAGCCGCCAACTGCCCAGCGTGCCGGACCGCCCGCCATAGATTTCCGCGATCCGCCGGATCATCCGCAGGTTCGACGTCAGTGCCGCCACCACATCGGCCAGTGCAATGGGCACCAAGGCCGTGACCGTGGCCACCTGCCGCGCCGCCGCCTCGACCTCGGCCCGGGCTGCCGCATCCAGCGGGGCCATCAACTCGGCCTCGGCCAGCCCCAACAGGCTGATGGCGTCGAATTGATCGGCCTGACGCTCTGCCAGCCGTGCCCGCCCCCAGTCCAGCGCGGGTCGTGCCTTGTAAAGCGTGTCCAGCCGCGCCACCACATCGCGCGCGGTCTTGAGGTTGTCTTCGGCCAACGCGGTTCGGGCGGCATGGTTCAGCTTGTCGATCCGGCCCAGCCGCGCAAAGGCCGCCGCCTCGCGAAAGGCGATGGCCAGCAGCACCAGCAACAGCGCCGCCGTGACCCCCGTTACCGCATAGCCCAGCAAAGGCGCGCGCGCGATCAGCCCCGTCACGAAGTCATAGGCCGCGACCGAAATCACAACCCCCAGCAGCGTCAGTGCCAAGCTCCAGAACCAGCGCGCCAGTCGCGACGGCGGACGCGCCGCCAGTTGCGCCATGCGCAGCATCGCGCGGCCCTGCGGCCGGTCCATCGCTCCTTCGGTATCGGGGACGGGCGGAGCCAGGTCCG
>NCJR01000130.1 GCA_002282555.1 Rhodobacterales bacterium 34-62-10 | reverse complement strand
GGTTGGAGCCGACGATCAGGATGTCGGTTGCGGTATCCAGATCCTCGATCGCGACATTGCCGACATAGGCCGAGCGGTTGGCGATAGGCAGACGCGCGCCATCGGTGCGGCATTCGACGTGGCCACCCTGCCCTTCGATCAGCGATTTGAGGGCAAAGGCCGCCTCAACCGGGGCCAGATCACCGACCAGACCGGCCAGTTTGCGGCCCTTCATCGCGGCGGCAGCGGCGCGCAACGCCTCGTCCCAGCCGGCGCGCCGCAGCTTGCCACCTTCGCGGATATAGGGCGTGTCCAGACGCTGGCGGCGCAGACCGTCCCAGACAAAGCGCGTCTTGTCGGAAATCCACTCCTCGTTCACGCCGTCATGGTTGCGCGGCAGAAAGCGCATGACTTCGCGGCCTTTGGTATCGACGCGGATGTTCGATCCCAGCGCGTCCATCACGTCGATGCTTTCGGTCTTGGTCAGCTCCCATGGCCGCGCGGTGAAGGCGTAAGGTTTGGACACCAGCGCCCCCACCGGGCAAAGGTCGATGATATTGCCCTGCATGTTGCTGTCCAGCGTCTCGCCCAGATAGGAGGTGATCTCGCTATCCTCGCCGCGTCCGGTCTGGCCCATCTGCTGGATCCCCGCCACCTCGGTGGTGAAGCGCACGCAGCGGGTGCAGGAGATGCAGCGCGTCATGTGGGTTTCGACCAGCGGTCCCAGGTCCAGATCCTCGGCCGCGCGCTTGGGTTCACGGTAGCGGCTGAAATCGACGCCGTAGGCCATCGCCTGATCCTGAAGATCGCATTCGCCGCCCTGATCGCAGATCGGGCAATCCAGCGGATGGTTGATCAGCAGGAATTCCATCACGCCTTCGCGGGCTTTCTTGACCATCGGGCTGTTGGTCTTGACCACCGGGGGTTGACCTTCGGGACCGGGGCGCAGATCGCGCACCTGCATGGCGCAGGAGGCGGCGGGTTTGGGCGGGCCGCCCACGACCTCGACCAGACACATCCGGCAGTTGCCCGCAATCGACAGCCGCTCGTGATAGCAGAAACGCGGCACCTCGACCCCGGCCAGTTCGCAGGCCTGTATCAGGGTCAGCGCGCCCTCGACTTCGACTTCATGCCCGTCGATGATGATCTTGCGTAGGTCAGCCATTTGATCTCACTTCATTCTCAGGAAGGCGCCGATCTGGCTGCCCTTCGCGATTTCCGCCTGCCCCAATGTGCACAGGTCGGCGTCATTGTCGGGGTTCAGGCCCTGGGCGCGGACATAAGCCTCGCCGCGCTCGCGCATGCGGGCCTTTTCGGTCTCGCTGTCCACATAGGCCTTGATCTCGTCATGCGAGTAGCCAAGCTGCTGCGCCGTGGACCGGATATCCCACAGATAGGTCAGGCCGCGCATGGTGCGCGGCTCGATGCTGTCGCAGCGGTCGCTGATTTCGATGGCGATGGCCACCCAGAGCATCCGGTCGTCGATCTGCGCCACATCGCGCAGCGCAGGCTTGCCCGCCGCCATGACCGGTGCCGCCAGCATCATTGCGGCAAGCCCGGCCATCAGGGTTTTCTGTCCGATCCTGATCATACGCATGTCACACCTCCGCCCATGCCACCGGGATGGCGGACAGCGCGCTGCCCCCGTCCCCTGCGGCACAGATGGGTCCGGGCGGCGGCGCTATGCAATAACAGCCCCCCGGACAGATGTGGTATGATCACGGGCCGGATCATGCTGCGCAGCGCCCCGTCAGAACCAGCGTGCCACCGTCGAACACCAGCGCCTCATCCGGGCTGTCGGGGCCGACGGTCCAGTCTGCGGCGGAATTGCCGAAATATTCGATGCAATGCTTGGTCGCCTCATAGCGGCCCGCCTCGCGCGCGCCGGTCAGGGATTTTCCGGCATCCTGCACGCGGATCACGAAATCGGCGGGCGCGGCCCGGTCATGGGCCAGTGACGCGCGGAAGAACTGCCCGTCAAAGGCCTGCCGCCCGGACCCGGTGATGCGGTCGGTCACATTCGAGATGGTGCCGCAGCCGGTCAGCGCCACAACCGCGCCCAAGGCCAGAAGGGATGCGCGTGTCATCATCATTCCGCTGCCACCGCAGAGACGCGGCCTGTGCGTTTGTGCTTGATCCGATCCTCGATCTCGTCGCGGAAATGCCGGATCAGGCCCTGAATGGGCCATGCCGCCGCATCGCCAAGCGCACAGATCGTGTGCCCCTCAACCTGCTTGGTCACGTCCAGCAGCATGTCGATCTCTTCGACCTCGGCCTCGCCTTTGACCAGACGGTCCATGACGCGCATCATCCAGCCGGTCCCTTCGCGGCAGGGCGTGCACTGGCCGCAGCTTTCATGCTTGTAGAATTTGGACAGCCGCCAGATCGCCTTGATCACATCGGTGGAGTTGTCCATCACGATCACCGCCGCCGTGCCAAGGCCCGAGCGCTGTTCGCGCAGATAGTCGAAATCCATGATCGCGTCGCGCATCGCGGCACCGGGGATCATCGGCACCGAGGAGCCGCCGGGGATCACTGCCTTGAGATTGTCCCAGCCGCCACGGATGCCGCCGCAATGGGTTTCGATCAACTCCTCGAAGCTGATCGACATCGCCTCTTCGACGACGCAGGGGTTGTTCACATGGCCCGAGATCGCGAACAGCTTGGTGCCCGCATTGTTGGGGCGGCCAAAGCCTGCGAACCATTCCGGGCCACGGCGCAGGATGGTGGGGACCACGGCGATGGATTCCACGTTGTTCACCGTGGTGGGGCAGCCGTAAAGACCCGCACCCGCCGGGAAGGGCGGCTTCATGCGGGGCATGCCCTTTTTACCTTCAAGGCTTTCCAGCAGGGCAGTTTCTTCGCCGCAGATATAGGCGCCAGCGCCGTGATGCAGGTAGATGTCGAAATCCCAGCCGGATTTGCAGGCGTTCTTGCCCACAAGACCCGCCTCATACGCCTCGTCGATGGCGGCCTGCAGCGCCTCTTTCTCGCGGATATATTCGCCGCGGATGTAGATATAGCAGGCATGCGCGTTCATCGCGAAGGAGGCGATCAGGCAGCCCTCGATCAGGGTATGCGGATCATGGCGCATGATCTCGCGGTCCTTGCAGGTGCCGGGCTCGGATTCGTCGGCATTGACCACCAGATAGGCCGGGCGGCCATCGCTTTCCTTGGGCATGAAGGACCATTTGAGGCCCGTGGGAAACCCCGCCCCGCCGCGCCCGCGCAGGCCCGAGGCCTTCATCTGCGAGATGATCCAGTCACGGCCATTTTGCAGGATCCCCGCCGTGCCATCCCAATGTCCGCGCGCCATAGCCCCTTTGAGGGTGCGGTCATGCATGCCGTAGAGGTTGGTGAAAATGCGGTCCTGATCCTTGAGCATCACGCCTATCCCTTGTCACTCTGGCGCAGACGCCAGATTTGAAAAATTATCACGACAGCCCAGACGAAGCCCGCCAGCGCCATCAGATCGAACAGGGCGCGGGTGCGCTGGGTCAGGCCAAACTGCCCGCCCAGCAGGATCGCCAGAACCCAGAAAATGGCCGTGCCCGCGATGACCATTGCGGCCATGCGTCCCTTGCGCGCCAGTTCCGTATCCCGTTCCCGTGTCATGTCCTGTTCCGGTTGTCCTTGCGGCGGCGTCAGTAGACGTCGCCATCCTCTACGCGTTTCGAAAATTCGGTCTCGCCGCCACTGGCGAGGATCTTGGCCTGCTCGACCCAGTTGTCGCGGCTGGCGCGGCCCTTGAAACCGGTCAGGTTCTGATCGACCCATGCCAGTTCGGTGGGTGTCCATGCGGCGATCTGGTCGAAGTGGAAGAAGCCCATGCCGTGCAGCATCACTTCCAGCTTAGGACCGATCCCCTTGATTTCCTTGAGGTTGTCCGGCTGGCCACCGCGCGCCGCAGTCAGCGTGGCGGGGCGCGCGGCGTCGGCAGTCGCAGCGTCTGCCCCGGCGGAGGAGACCGCAGCGACAGGTGCCATGGGTGCCGCGGATACGGGCGGAACCGCAGAAGGTGCGGTGTCGTCCGACAGCGGATCAACCGCGGCCACGGATGCCGCAGAGGGCACGGCCGATGTGACGGCCGCGGATGAGGCGGGCGCAGAGGATGCGGTCGTGGCCAGTGCTGTCGGGACGGGTGCCGTCGGGACGGGTGCCGGTGCGACAGCCGCCGACGCGGTTGGTGCGGCCGGTGCCCTATCAAGCTCGGCCATGCCCGCCTGCACAGCGCCAAGGGCCGGCAGTGGCTTGCACAGGATCCACGACAAAAGACCGCCCAGCAGGACAAAAATGACGCCAGCGCCGAACACCGCCTGAATGAAACCCCAACCGCCCAACGCCATCAACATGACAAAGGCCACAAAGCCCGCAGCAGCGCCCATCGCCCAACAAGCGATCTGGCAACTGGTCTTTTTCATCGGCTCACCCATCGTTCCCACTCCTTTTGCTCATGCTTGGTCCTTGCTCAGACCTCGCCCTTTTTAGCATGGTTGGAGAATTCAGTCTTGCCCCCATCGGCCAGCACGCTGGCCTGTGCCACCCAATCGTCACGGGTCACGCGGCCCTTGAAGCCTTCGAGGTTCGCATCGACCCAGGCCACTTCTGCCGCCGACCATTTCGCGATCTGGTCAAAGTGGAAGAATCCCATGCGGTGCAGCATCGCCTCAAGCTTGGGCCCGACCCCTTTGATCAGCTTCAGATCGTCGGCCCCTGTTTCGCGCGGGGCGTCCAGTGCGGCAGGCTTGCTGCCTTCGGCTGCGGCAGGCGACGGTGTCGCGGCGGGTTTGACGGGCGGCTTGCCGATCTTTTCCGCCTCATCCGGGACCGGGGCCTTGGCCGCGGGCGGCTTGGGCACGCGCGGCGTGTCCTTGGCATCCTTGCCCTGCCCCGACACACCTTGCCACGGTGCGGTCAGCGGCACTTCGGTGCCGTCGATCCGCTTGACCGTGTCGCCGATATCCACGGCCAGTTGCACGCTTGCGTTATATTGCGTGCGGCCGCTGTCCATGTCCTTGAGGCTGGACAGACCCGACAGCGGTTCCGAGGCATAGCGGCCATTTTGCGGACCCGGCACCGGAACCTGACCCGCGGCCAGTTCGTCGATGATCTCGGCCAGACGCTTGGCGGTCAGATCCTCGTAGTAGTCCTTGCCGATCTGGGCCATCGGCGCGTTCGCGCAAGAGCCCAGACATTCCACCTCTTCCCAGCTGAACTTGCCATCCGCACTCAGCGTGTGGGGCTTGGCCGCGATCTTGTCGCGGCACACGGCCACCAGATCCTCGGCCCCGCAGATCATGCAGGTCGTGGTGCCGCAAATCTGGAAATGCGCCACGGACCCGACGGGTTGCAGCTGGAACATGAAGTAGAAGGACGCCACTTCCAGCGCCCGCATATAGGCCATGCCCAGCATATCGGCGACATATTCGATCGCGGGCCGGGTCAGCCAGCCCTCCTGCTCCTGCGCGCGCCAGAGCAGCGGAATGATCGCCGAGGCCTGCCGCCCTTCGGGGTATTTGGTGATCTGCGCTTCGGCCCAGGCCCGGTTCGCGGGGGTGAAGGCAAAGCTTGCGGGTTGGTCGTGATAGAGGCGACGCAGCATCAGGCACAGGCTCCGGTGGTCAATTTGATCCCGCCCTCGGGCAGGCTTTCGGCGCGGTCGGCGGCCAGTTGATACTGGGTCATGGCCAGCAACTGCTCGCGGGTCAGGCCGGTTTGCAGGCCAACCGCCAGATAATCAGGCTCGGTCACAAGGCGGCAGCCGATGCTGGCCACAGCCGCCTCGTAGTTGGCGATATCCTGCGGGCCGGTGCCCTGCGGCGGCACGGCGCAAGCGGCCAGAACCAGAACGGCCCCAAGCAACAGGGCGGGGGTGCGATACTGTCTACTCACCGGTCAATCTCCCCGAAAACGACATCCATGGTGCCGATGATCGCCGCGACATCGGCCAATTGGTGACCCCGCGCGATGTGATCCATCGCCTGCAGGTGCAGATAGCCCGGCGCGCGCAGCTTGGCGCGGTAGGGCCGGTTGGTGCCATCGGCCACCAGATAGACGCCGAATTCGCCCTTGGGGGCTTCCACAGCGGCATACACCTCACCCGCCGGAACCCGGAAGCCTTCGGTGTAAAGCTTGAAGTGATGGATCAGCGCCTCCATCGAGGTTTTCATCTCGCCGCGCTTGG
>NCJR01000477.1 GCA_002282555.1 Rhodobacterales bacterium 34-62-10 | reverse complement strand
AATCGCAGCAACGACCTGGAGGGTGCGGCGATGCAGATTTGCGTGATAGGAGCGGGTTACGTGGGGCTGGTGACGGCCAAGATCGGCACTTTTGATACCGAACTGGTGCGCGAATTCTTCCAGGCCCTCGCCACCCATGGCGGCATCACCCTGCATGTGGACAAACTGCACGGCTTCAACAGCCACCACATCGCCGAGGCCACGTTCAAAGCCGTCGCCCGCGCCCTGCGTGACGCGCTGGACGCGGACCCCCGCCGCAGCGACGCCATCCCCTCCACCAAGGGAAGCCTCTAAGCCCCATGCAGACCGTCATCGTCGATTATGAAAGCGGCAACCTGCATTCCGCGCAAAAAGCGTTTCAACGCATGGCCGATGAAACCGGCGCGGGTCAGGTGATCGTCACCTCCGACCCCGATACCGTGCGCGCCGCCGACCGCATCGTGCTGCCCGGTGACGGGGCCTTCCCCGCCTGCCGCAAGGAACTGTTCGACCACCGTGGCCTGTTCGAGGCGATGGAGGAGGCGGTGATCACCAACGCCCGCCCCTTTCTGGGTATCTGCATCGGGATGCAGATGCTGGCCACGCGCGGGCTGGAATATACCCCCACCCCCGGTTTCGACTGGATCGGTGGTCAGGTGGTGAAAATCGACCCCGCCGATCCCGCGCTCAAGGTGCCGCATATGGGCTGGAACGATCTGGTGATCGATCAGCCGCACGCGATCTTCGACGGAATCAAGACCGGCGATCACGCCTATTTCGTGCACAGCTACCACATGCAGGTGGCAAACCCCGCACATCTGCTGGCCCATGTCGATTACGCAGGCCCCATCACCGCCATCGTCGGGCGCGACAACATTCTGGGTATGCAGTTCCACCCCGAAAAAAGCCAGCGCGTCGGCCTGCGCATGATCGCCAACTTCCTGGCGTGGCGGCCCTGATCCGGGCCGCCTGCCGGATCACTTGACGCGGGACCAGTTCCCCCCCTCGCGGCAAATCCCCAGCACACAACCGCTGACCTTCAGCGTATCGCCCGCCAGTTCCAGCCGCGAGTTATAGGTCTTGTCCCGATCCGGCGCCCAGACCTTGCCCTTGTAGGCCCCGCCACCCGTGGCGACGGTCTCCGAAATGATCATCTTGCCATTGTTCGGGCTGGCCATCTCCTTGCCGGCCCCGTCAAAGGATTTCACCAGCGTGCCGCAGATCTGCGCGCCGCAGGGGGCCACCTCGATCAATCCGGTATTGCCATTGTCATCGGGTGCCGTGCGCCATGTGCCCAGCAGCGGCTCGGCCATAGCACCCCCTGACCCCATGATCACCAGAACCGCCGCCATCATC
>NCJR01000129.1 GCA_002282555.1 Rhodobacterales bacterium 34-62-10 | reverse complement strand
GGGGAGTTGGACAAGCTGGGGGCGCTGCCGCGCGGGATTGAGGTGGCGGTGCGGCTGGCGCTGCCGGTCAAGGGTGCCGCCTATGATTTTGGCGCCAAGTTCGGGGCGGGGCCGGATGCGGCGGTGGCGCTGTTGCGACAGGTGGTGGCGATGGGATTCGTGCCTGCGATGACATTCCATCCGGGCACGCAATGCGGCGATGCGGGGGCTTGGGCGGCGTATATCCACGCTTGTGCCGATGTTGCGGGGCGCGCGGGCGTGCCTCTGGCGCGGCTGAACGTGGGCGGCGGGTTTGCCGCGCATCGCGGGGTGGCGCCGGATCTGGAGGCTGTGTTTGCGCGGATCGCGGCGGAGACGCGCGCGGCCTTTGGCGCGGCGGCGCCCGCGCTGGTCTGCGAACCGGGGCGCGCGATGGTGGCCGAGGCCTGCCAGTTGGCGACCCGCGTCAAAAGCCTGCGCGGGGATGCGGTCTATATGAATGACGGGATTTATGGCGGCTTGGCGGAATGGCGCGATATCGCGGCCCATGACCGGGTGCGGGTGATGTCAGCGGATGGGAGTCTGCGCGCGGGGACGATGGTGCCGCGCGTGGTCTTTGGGCCGACCTGCGACAGCATTGACCGTTTGCCCGAGCCTGTGATGTTGCCTGCCGATCTGACCGAGGAGGATTATCTGATCTTTGCGGGGATGGGGGCTTATTCCAACGCGATTGCCACGCGGTTCAACGGCTATGGTCCCGGCGCCATGATCACCGTGGCGGGATTTGACGCGCCCGTCGATTGAGTATTTGCAGAACAGTGAAAGGGGGCTGTGCCTTGCCTTTCATCGTTCCCCAAATACTCATCTTCCAAGGGTTTGCCACGCACTGCGTGCTCTGGACACTGGCGCGGGGTCCGCTAGGTTCAGGCCAGCCAAAGCGAGGCCAGCCACAGCGGGGATCAAGCCATGGAAAAATTCGGAAAAAGCCAGCCGGTCAAACGGGTTGAGGATGTGCGGTTCCTGACCGGGCAGGGGCGGTATGTGGATGATATCGCGCCGGAGGGGGCGTTGCAGGCGTTTGTCTTCCGCTCTCCGGTTGCGCATGCTGTGATCACGGGGCTGGATCTGGAGGCGGCGCGGGCGGCGGATGGCGTGCATCTGGTGCTGACCTCCGAGGATTTGCAGGTGGCGGGGATCACCAAGGGGTTGGTCGCCACCGTGCTGACCAATCGGGACGGGAGCCGCGCGGCTGACCCCAGACGGCCCATTCTGGCGGAAGGCAAGTTGCGCTTTGTCGGTGAGCCGATTGCCCTGATCGTGGCGGATACCGCGGCGCAGGCGCGCGATGCGGCGGAGTTGATCGTGCTGGATTACGACGATCTGCCGGCCAAGCTGGACCTGATGCCGGGGGGTGAGGCGCTGCATGATGAGGCGCCGGACAACCGGGCCTTCGATTGGTCCAAGGGCGATGCGGCGGCGTGTGATGCAGCTTTTGCAAAGGCCGCCCGCGTGGTGCGGCTGGAGGTTGAGGATAACCGCATCATCGTCAACGCGATGGAGCCGCGTGGCTGTTTTGCCGAATGGCAAGACGGGCGGTTGCATCTGGCTGTCAACGGGCAGGGCGTCTGGGTGATCAAGCGGCATCTGTCCGAGATTTTGGGGCTTTCGCCCGACGATGTGCGCGTGACCAACCCTGATGTGGGTGGCGGGTTCGGGATGAAATCCATGAGCTATCCGGAATCCTTTGCCGTGGCCCATGCCGCGCGCGTGCTGGACCGGCCTGTGCGCTGGATGTCCGAGCGGACGGAGGCCATGCTGACCGACAATGCCGGGCGCGATCTGGTGCATGAGGTGGCGCTGGCCTTTGATGCGGATCACCGGATTCTGGCATACCGGGTCGAGACGCGCTGCAATCTGGGGGCCTATAACAGCCAGTTCGGGCAACCGATCCAGACCGATCTGTTTTCCAAGGTGTTGATGGGCGTTTATGACGTGCAGACCACCTATCTGCATGTCGAGGGCTATTACACCAATACCACGCAGGTCGATGCCTATCGCGGGGCGGGGCGGCCCGAGGCGATCTATGTGCTGGAACGCGCGATGGATATGGCGGCGCGGGAATTGGGGGTGGATGGCTGGGAGTTGCGGCGGCGCAATTTCATTGCACCCGAGAAGTTTCCTTATGTCAGTGCGACGGGCGAGACCTATGACGTGGGCGATTTCCCCCGCGTGCTGGCCCATGCCGCGCGCACGGCGGATCGCGACGGGTTCAAGGCGCGCAAGGCCGAGAGTGCCAAGCGCGGCAAGCTGCGCGGGATGGGCCTGTGCTATTATATCGAGAGCATCTTGGGTGATCCGTCCGAGGGGGCGAAGGTGGAGTTCGCGCCTGACGATCAGGGGCGGATGACGGCCACGATCTATGTCGGCACCCAAAGCAACGGGCAGGGGCATGAGACGGTCTATGCCCAGTTCCTGTCGGATCAGACGGGGATACCCACTGATCTGATCCGGGTCGTGCAGGGCGATAGTGATTTGATCAAGCAGGGTGGCGGCACGGGCGGATCACGCTCGGTCACGACGCAGGCCAATGCGACACTGGCGATGGTGGATGTGATGATGGCGGCGTTGCGCCCCTATCTGGCCGACAAGATGGGGGTCGAGCCCGAGGTGATTGCCTTTGACGACGAGCGGTTCCGCGCGCCGGGGTCGAACCTGACGCCTACGGTGCTGGAGGTGGCTGAGATGGCCGCTGCGGATGGTCGCGCCGATCTGCTGGTGCATGAGGCGCGGGCGACCTTGCCGGGGCGGTCCTATCCCAATGGGGCGCATGTGGCCGAGGTCGAGGTGGACCCCGAGACCGGCGTGGTGACCGTGGATCGTTATTCCGTGGTCGATGATTTCGGCAATCTGATCAACCCGGTGCTGGCCGAGGGGCAGGTGCATGGCGGTGTGGCCCAAGGGATCGGGCAGGCGCTGTGCGAGCATGTGGTTTATGACGCGGATGGGCAGTTGCTGACCGCCACCTTCATGGATTACGCGATGCCGCGCGCCACGGACCTGCCGATGTTCGTGTTCGAGACCGAGCCTGTGCCATCCACAGCCAACCCGATGGGGATGAAGGGCTGCGGCGAGGCGGGCACGGTGGGCGCGATGGCGGCCACGGCCAATGCGGTGCTGGATGCGCTGTGGGATGCGGGCGTGCGGCGGGCGGATATGCCGTTCACGCCGCACCGGGTGTGGATGATGTTGAACGCGCAGGGGCGGATGGCGGCGGAGTGATCCTGACCGCATGACGCCGTAACGTGGCGGCGGGGTGAGCCCGCCGCTGCCCGCGCCTTAGCCGCGCGCGCGGATGATGCCTGCGAAATGGTCGAACAGCGCGCCATTGGCGGCGACGATATCGCCATGTTCCAAGGGGTTGTGGCCGTCACGGATCGGGCCGACCAGCGCGCCGGCCTCGGTCGCGATCAGCATGCCCGCGGCGATGTCCCAGACTTGCAGTTCGCGTTCCCAGAACCCGTCATAGCGGCCTGCGGCGACATAGGCGAGGTCGAGGGCGGCCGCCCCCCAGCGCCGGACGCCGGCACATTCGGGCATCAGGCGGGCGAGGTCTTGCAGCGTGGCGGGCAGGGTGCGTTTGCCTGCAAAGGGGATGCCCGTGGCGAAGACTGCCTCGATCATCTTGGTGCGGCCCGAGACGCGCAGGCGCTTGCTGTCGTTCATCCATGCGCCGCTGCCTTTTTCGGCGTAGAACATCTCGTCCTTTGCCGCATCGAACACCACGGCCGAGACGATCTGGCCCTTGTGTTCCAGCGCGATGGAAATCGCCCAATGCGGCAGGCCGTGCAGGAAGTTGGTGGTGCCATCCAGCGGATCGACGATCCAGCGGCGGGTGGGGTCCTGGCCTGCAATCTCGCCGCCTTCTTCGGCGATCCAGCCATAGGTGGGGCGCGCGCCCATCAGTTCTTCCTGAAGGATCTTTTCGGCGGCCAGATCGGCGCGGCTGACGAAATCGCCCGCCCCTTTCATCGAGACCTGAAGGTTTTCAACCTCGCGGAAATCCTTGACCAGAGACCGGCCCGCCTTGCGCGCGGCCTTGATCATGATGTTGAGATTTGCGCTGCCTTGCATGGTCCGGCTCCTGTTTGTCAGGGCGCGCGTATACGCGCTGGGGGGGTGTTTGCCAAGGGCAGAACGGGAGCTTGCGGAATTGCGCACAGGGGCTGCTTGGCCGCGCACAGGACGTTTGCGTGCGGGCTGTCTATATGGGGGGCAAGCGCATCCGGTGACGGGCGCGCATCCACATATCCTCAAGGAGAGGTTCACATGACCCAAGCCCGTATCGCCATCGTCTTTTATTCCACCTATGGCACCAATCATCAGGTGGCGCTGGCGGCTGCTGAAGCCGCCAAAGCCGCGGGTGCCGATGTGCGTCTGCGCCGCATCGCCGAGACTGCCCCTGCGGATGTGGTGGCCGGCCAGGAGGCGTGGAAAGCGCAGCTGGACAAGGTGCAGGACATTCCCGAGGTCAGCCATGACGATATGGAATGGGCGAACGGGTATTTCTTCATCTCGCCGACCCGCTATGGTGCGGTGGCCAGCCAGATGCGCGCCTTCATCGATACGCTGGGCGGGTTGTGGTTTGCCGGCAAGCTGGCCAACAAGACCTTTACGGCGGCGACATCGGCACAGAACACCCATGGCGGGCAGGAAAGCACCATTCTGGGGCTTTATGTGACCGCGATGCATTGGGGTTCGGTGATCGTGGCCCCCGGTTTCACGGATGCGGCGGTGGCCGAGGCGGGCGGCAACCCCTACGGTTTCTCGACCAATGCCGGGGCGCTGGACGACAAGGGCCGCGCGGCTGTCGCGCATCAGGCCAAGCGTCTGGTGGAGATGACCGCGAAACTGGCGGCCTGATCGGTTTGACTTGCGCAAGGCGGGGCTGGCGCGATGCGCTGGCCCCGTTTTGGTTTTCCCCGCGCGGAATCAAGGCCGCAGGCCGCCGCGCGATCGCCGACACGCCCCCCGGGGCGGCGATTTTGCGACGCTCGCGGAATGAACTGAAGGTCGATGACTGGGCGGGGATAAACTGCCTCGAATTATCGTTGCTTCGCCACCCCGCGTGTCGGCGATCGCGCGACCGCGCGTCTTGACGTTACGCCGCTTGCAACCTGCGTGCTTCCTCGCCTGCCAGACGGATCAGGCCCGTCATATAGGGTTTGTCCAGATCCTCGGTCCGCACGGCGGCATAGAGGCTGCGGGTGAGGCCCTTTTCCGTCAGGGGGCGGGTGATGTAGTCGGAGGAATATTTCACCTCGCGCACCACCCAGTCGGGCAGGACCGCGACGCCGCGGTTGGAGGCCACCAGAAGCAGGATCACAGCCGTGAGTTCGGCCTGCCGGATCTGGGCGGGTTCGACCTTGGCAGGGGTCAGAAGCTGGCTGAAGATGTCCAGACGCGAGCGTTCCACCGGATAGGTGATGAGGGTCTGGCCGCGAAAATCATCCGCTTCGATAAAGGGTTTCTGCGCCAGAGGGTGCTGGCTGGAGGCCACGAAGACGGGGGCATAGTCGAAGAGCGGCTCGAAGGAGATGCCGGGCAGGTCTTCGGGGTCGGAGGAGACCACCAGATCGACCTCCTCCTTCATCAGGGCGGGCAGGGCGTCGAAGGCAAGGCCGGGGCGGATATCCACATCGACATCGCCCCATGTCTTGCGGAACGCTTCAAGCACCGGGAAGAGCCATTCAAAACAGGCGTGACATTCGATGGCGATGTGCAGGCGGCCCGCCTTGCCTTCGCGCAATCCGCTGAATTCCTGTTCCAATGCGGCCACTTCGGGCAGGATGCGTTCGGCGGCGCGCAACAGGCGCATGCCCGCGGCGGAGAGTTTGAGGGGTTTGGAGCGGCGCACGAACAGCTCCACCCCGGTCTGATCCTCCAACCCTTTGATCTGATGGCTGAGGGCCGATTGCGTCATGTTCAGGAGGTCGGCGGCGCGGCCCAGACCGCCTGCTTCGTGGATGGCCTTGATGGTACGCAGATGGCGGAACTCGATATGCATTATGCGGTCGTCCTCATGATGACCTTGAGAATTATGAAGTTGTCTCACATACTGGGGTCTGCGACAAGAGGACAACCCAGAACAGGATTTGTGATATGAAAACGCCCGCTGTCTCGTTTGAATTCTTCCCGCCGCAGAACCTTGAGGCGTCGTTTCGCCTGTGGGATACGGTGCAGGTTCTGGCGCCGC
>NCJR01000476.1 GCA_002282555.1 Rhodobacterales bacterium 34-62-10 | reverse complement strand
GGCCATTTCGCACGACCTGATCAAGGGTTCCATCAACCCGAACATCACGGAAAAAGGCGAACTGACGGCGGCACGTATCTCCATGACCTTTGCCATTGTGGTTGCCACCTGGCTGGGCCTGAATCCTCCGGGGTTTGCGGCGCAGGTAGTGGCACTGGCTTTCGGTCTGGCCGCCGCCACCATCTTCCCTGCGCTGATGATGGGTATTTTCTCGAAGCGGGTAAACAAGCAAGGAGCCATTGCCGGCATGTTTGTAGGTTTGGTGTTCACCGCCGTGTACATCTTTATCTACAAAGGCTGGTTCTTCATTCCTGGTACCAACAACCTGCCTGACAACGCTGCCAACTACGTGTTCGGTATCTCGCCACTGTCCATTGGTGCAATTGGCGCACTGGTGAACTTCATTGTTGCCTACGTTGTTTCGGGCGCCACTGGCGAGCCTCCGAAGCATGTACAAGAGCTGGTGGAATCCATCCGCGTACCCAAGGGTGCCGGTGCTGCTACCCACCACTAATCTGCTGTAACGCGCCGGGCCTTGTGCCCGGCTTCATCACAACGGGTGCTTCGGCACCCGTATTTTTCCCGGGGGTACCTTGACCGACACCACTGAAGAAATTGCAGGGTTTCTGGAAAGCGTTCACCCCTACGACAACCTGCTGACCGACGAACGGGCCCGGATCGCCCGAAAAATGGTGTTGCACACCTATCAGCCGGATGAAATCATTTACCGCATCGACGACCCGCTGGGCGGGGTCTTCGTGATCATGAGCGGCGAAGTTGAAACAACCGATCGCAACGGCGCCATGGTGTCGCTGCTAACCGCCCGCAACACGTTTGGTGAACGCGGCTTTCTGCGCGATGGCAATGCGGCAACTACCGCACGAGCTACCCAGCAAAGCCACATTCTGCAGTTGCCGGCAGCGGAATTCCGGCGACTGCTGAAAACCTTTATTTCGTTCCAGCGCTATTTCAACCGAGCACAACGCCAGCCAAACCGGGCTGTCGACATCGCCACCCAGAAAGTAGCTGAACTGATTGCTCGCGCACCGCTTTATTGCGCACCATCAACTACCGCATCGCAGGCAGCGCAGATGATGCGTGAACACCATGTTTCATCTCTGGGCATTGTGGACCCCGACTCGGGCCTGCTGCTTGGCATTATTACCGTGCGCGACCTGGCTAACCGGGTCGTGGCCGGCGCGCTTGATCCTTCCATACCTGTTCGCACCATCATGACACGTGATCCGGTTACCCTGCCGCTTAGTGCACTGGGCTCCGACGTGCTTCATCAAATGCTAGAGCACAAAGTGGGACACCTGCCTATTGTGGAACGCGGCCAGCTGATGGGCATGA
>NCJR01000475.1 GCA_002282555.1 Rhodobacterales bacterium 34-62-10 | reverse complement strand
GAAACGCCAGCAGCAGCACGATCGCAGCAGCCAGCATCAGCGACCACAGGCGTCCGGGTGGTCCGTTGATCTCTTGCCCTGCGGCCAGCATCCATGCGGCCACGACGATGAAACCGGGCTTCAGGAATTCGGACGGCTGCACACTGGCAAAGCCCAGCGAATACCACCGCATCGCGCCCTTGCCAAAGTCGGTGCCAAAGAACGGCAGCCCCATCAACGAGATGAAGGCGACAATAAAGCCCACCACCGCCAGTCGGCGCACCAGAAGCGGGGTCATCATCGACACGGCAAACATCACCGCCAGCGCCAGACCGCCAAACAGCGCCTGCCGCTCGACATAATGGAACGGGGCCAGCCCGTTCTTGGACGCAAGCGGCGGCGAGGCGGCAAAGCCCAGCAGCAGCCCGATCCCGAACAGGATCAGGACACAGGACATCGACCAGCGGTCAATGGTGCGCCACCATTTGGGAAGAACAGGCTCTACGTTCCTGACCGGAACCGAGCCATAGACCATCTCTGTCATGGGTAAACCGCCGTACACTGCCTCGAATATCGCCCCTTTTCGGGGTCTGGGGTGAAGTGTAGCGCGAAAATTCATCCAATGAAAGCCTTATCCCCTGCCAAACCCCTTGCCTTGACGGGCAAATCACGCCACCTGCGCGTCCATGCAGGTTGACACGTTGATCCTTGGTGCCGGGGCCGCAGGCCTGATGGCGGCCGCCCATGCGGGGGGCCGGGTTCTGGTCGTGGATCATGCAAAGGCACCGGGCGAGAAGATCCGCATCTCGGGTGGCGGGCGGTGCAATTTCACCAACCTTCATGCCAGCCCTGCCAACTTCATCAGCCGCAACCCGCATTTCTGCAAATCCGCGCTGAAACGCTATACCCAGTGGGATTTTCTGGACCTTGTTGCGCGTCACGGCATCGCCTGGCATGAAAAGACGCTGGGGCAGTTGTTCTGCGATCATTCGGCCAAGGACATCGTGGCGATGCTTCTGGCCGAGATGAAGGCGGTGGGCGCCGATCTGTGGCTGTCCACGGCTGTCGTGTCGGTGGCGCGCGATGCGGCAGGCTTTGCCGTGACGCTGGAACGCGACGGGCGGCAGGTCGTGGTGACGGCCATGAACCTGATCGTGGCGACGGGGGGCAAGTCGATCCCCAAGATGGGCGCGACGGGGCTCGCCTATGATATCGCGCGGCAGTTCGGCCATGCGCTGACCGATATCCGCCCCGCGCTTGTGCCCCTGACCTTCCAGCCGGAGCGTTTCGCGCCGCTGGCAGGCGTGGCCCTGCCCGTCACCGGCCCCGCGATCCTGCAAATCTCAAGCTATTGGGTGGAAGGCGAGAGTATCCGCGTCAACCTGATGCCCGACGCTGATCCTTACGCGATCTTGCGCGCCCAGCGGCAGGACAGCGGACGCCGGCAGATGCAGACGGTGCTGGCGCAGATGCTGCCGGGGCGGTTGGCCGATCATCTGGCCACGGATTGGGCGCTGGCCGGCAATCTGGCCGATCAGAACGACGCCAAACTGCGCGCCTTGGCCGATCGTCTGACCGGGTGGGAGCTGACACCAACCGGGTCCGAGGGCTACCGCACCGCCGAAGTCACCCTCGGCGGGGTCGATACCGACGGGCTATCCTCGCAGAGCATGATGTCCAAAACCGTGCCGGGGCTTTACTTCATCGGCGAGGCCGTGGACGTGACCGGCTGGCTGGGCGGCTACAACTTCCAATGGGCCTGGTCCAGCGCCGTGGCCGCAGGCCGGGATATCGCCGCGCGGGGGTGATGGGGGGCAGGACACCCCCGCCTCTACCCCTTCAGGCCCGCCTTGACCCGCGCCGCGAAATCCTCGCCGCGCTTCTCGAAATTGTCGTATTGGTCGAAACTTGCCGCGGCGGGGGCCAGCAAGACCACTTCGCCGGGTTGCGCCTCGGCCATGGCGCGGGTCACGGCCACTTCCATCGTGGTGCAGATTTCCGTCTCAATCTCGGGCAGTTGCAGGGCGAACCCCGCCGCCTCGCGCCCGATGACATAGGCTTTGATCACCGACCCCAAGGCGGGGCGCAGCCCGTCCAGCCCGCCCTCCTTCTCCAGCCCGCCACAGATCCAGCGGATCTTGTCAAACGCCGCCAGCGCCTTGGCCGCGCTATCGACATTCGTGGCTTTGGAATCGTTGACGTAACGCACCCCACCCGCCTGCGCGATGGTCTGGCTGCGATGCGGCAGGCCGGGATGCTGCGCGTCCACCGCCGCCAGCGCGTCGCGCACGTGGAAGCCGGGAATCGAGCGCGCCGAGCCGCGCAGCTCGTCGCTGCCGTCGCCGGCCGGCGCAAACGCGACCACTGGGCGATGCAG
>NCJR01000474.1 GCA_002282555.1 Rhodobacterales bacterium 34-62-10 | reverse complement strand
AAGCCGTTCCGTGACGCGCATAGCGACCTCACCCGGCGTATTGAAACAAAGATTGCCGATGGTTTCTCCCTCAAAGGTCTGCGTGAGAAGGCCGAGCGATGGCACCACATCGCGGATGTTCTGCGCAACGAGATGCTCTCGAGCGACGTGCAGATTTCATGGGTCCCGATGATCGGCATGATCGAGGGTGAAGGATTCAGGATCCGGGAGCTCTCGGACAGTCACGCCCTGCAGCATCAGGGCTCAAAAGCGAACCAGGATCATTGCGTGGGCAGCTATACAGCCAACGTGATGCAATCGCATCCCTACGAGTCCATGGCGATTTTCTCGATCGAGAAGACTGACGAAGACGGCAACATGATCGAGACCATGTCGACCCTGGCGCTGAGGCTTTCGAACTGGTCGGCACGGCCAACGATCCACGATCATAAAGCTGTCCGTAACTCACCCCCATCCATCGAAGCTCAGGTGATCGCGCGGAATCTGATTGACACGATCGAGCAAGACGGCGGCAAGCTCATCAGCGCCTACAGGGAAAACCTGTCCTGCCACACGCATTCGGTGCAGCAGGCGATCAAATCCGTCATCGGATCCTATGGCGGCAATGTCTTCGTCGGGAGCTTCGCGAAGACCGCGCTTGATATTCACCGCGAGCTGCTGCCAAAATCCCTGCAAAACATGACCCTCGGGCAGCTCGGAGCTCACATCCGGCAAAACGACAATCAGGAACCTGCAGACGAGCTGAGCATTCACACCGAAACCAGGGCTCAGATGCGCGGTCAGGGCACGAGCTGGACCTATGTCAAACGCGCCGCGGGACTTGTTCTCGAGGAGCTTGGTGTCAGGCATTTTGAGGTGAAAATGTCTGGCTCTGGCGATAGCGGTCAGATTGACGAGTTCAACTTCACGGGCGAAGGCGGGAGCTATCTCTCAGAGGCGCCGATCAAAGCGGCCCTTTCACAGACTTCTGTCCCAGCATCCTGCGATGATCTCTGGTGGGCTCTGGAGGTCATGACGGAGAGCGAGGCAAGCGATCAAGGTGACTGGGTGAATAATGACGGTGGCAATGTCGATGCGGCCTATTTCTTGACCGGGGGCCGGATCGAAACCGAATACGTCACGATCTCCTATAACGAGTATGAGGATGACGAGTTCGATGAGGAGTTTGACGAGGAGTTCGAGGCGCCCGACGAGCCGCAAGGGATGGACATCTGATGGCCCATCCTTTGCATCACGCCGAGTCCTCGGTTCGGAAATACGGCGGAAAGCCCGAAGACTACCTCGCGATCCATGCGTGGTTTGATGAGAGCAAGGTCGCCATGGCCAATTTCCGGCACCGGGCCCTGCGGCATCACTCCTT
>NCJR01000128.1 GCA_002282555.1 Rhodobacterales bacterium 34-62-10 | reverse complement strand
TTCCTTTCCTTGCGACTGGCGGGGCGCATCGAGATCACCGAAACCCCCTCGGTTCCGAGGGTGGCGAACACCACGGCAATCGTTCCATCCGCGAGACGCCCTATTGCCATGTGCCGACCGTCGTTCGCCGGGATCACAAGAGAGGCCAGAAAGAACGTCTCATCCAGATCGGCGAAATCCAAGCCGTGCTTGGCGAGGTTTGTTTGTCGCTTTGGTTCATCCCAGACGATCATTATCATATTTTATGTATATACGCAAACATAGGATCGTCAAGATGCGACAAAGCCCAGAAATCATGTAGATTCTACTGCATTTTTTACGGTGTAGATCGCCCTGAAACTCATCACTGATGCATCCAAACGGCCTTCCGGGCATAGCCTGTTGATTTTCACCCAGAAGTGTGAGGTGCTCCCCATTGCTTGCTAGGCCATCACAGTTCAACTTAAAGACCGAAACGAGCCTTGGCAGGCTTTGACGTGTAAGGGTTGCCCGCGTAGGCAACGTCGAAGCGGATACTATATGGTGCAACCGCGTCGAGATGAAAAAAGACACCCAGTGAGTCGAAGTCCTGCAAGACACCACTACTGGACAAGCAGCTCGTGGCACAGGACTTCGATTACCATACTCTCAGGTCGCACCGCTGCCCTGAACGGTGACACCGAACTTGGCTTACCTGCCACATAAGCCGTAGGCCGGTCTTCTCGGAGAAAGCGGGAATGCGGCATCGCCAAACTGTTTGAGCAAAGCCGCAGTGGCTACTCGATTTACACTAGCTACACAGCCTCCATCAGATCAGGAGGTCGTCAGGCGATACCCCGCCCATAACAGCTTGCTTAAACCAATCAGGCTGCCGTCCTTTCCCAGTCCAAGTAATGCTGGCATCATCGGGGTGACGAAATTTAGGCGGGGCAGACTTCCGCATGGCTTTTGACCCAGAGGCGCCGGCGAGCTCGGAAAGAGAGAAACCCAACTCCTTGGCTTTTGCCTCAAGTTCAGTCAATGCCAGTTGTTTTTGACGCGCCTCATAACTGTCTATCGCTTTTGTCACCTGCTTGTTCAGGCTTTTCAGTTCGGAAAGGCTCATTTCCTCAAGGTTGATGTCTGACATGTTAAGTTCCTTCAGATACTTTATGATGCCTTCGTATCCAACAATTGAGCGGGCTGATCAATAGCCGAATGTGAAGGATCAAGATGGAGGTTTTGAGAGCATCTAACAGAAGCACACTTGCAACCTGGTCCAGACCAAGAAGACTCTGAGAAACCAACGGAAAAAGCAATGTAACAAGCTGAAGGTTTTGAGCTCAAAAAGATTGGCGAGCCAGGAACCTAAAAGTTAGTAAAAGGCTGGGTATCAGAACGTCTTTCCATCTCATGATCCAACTACCTACCCTCAAGCCTATGGCCGCGCGTCCTTCCAGATACAACGAGTTGTGCCTCCATTTTTTTACAAATATTCAGTCACTTGAAGAATTTTGTTGCCATCAAGTCGTGGGTCGCGCGTGCTCTCAACACTGAGTAGGCATGGTTGTCGCTGACGTGCGTAACCCTGCCAGTATTCACTCTCAGTACGGCATAGTATCGGTCAACGGCGTCAATTGGATATAGAAAAATTCTACTGAGGTTCTCCCTCTGGGATCATGCCGCTTGTAAAATAAATAGGTAATTTGACAAAAATTTAGCAGCAACAAAGGCAGGCTTGGATCTCGGCAAAAATTCGCCGACTGTGAACTGGAACATGATCAAATGCCCAGTTTCAAATGAAGATGCTCGAATTGCTCAATCAAGCACCTTGGCCTCACGCGCATAAAAATAATGCTGAAACCTAAAATGCGAGAGCCACATGGGTAGGGCAACTTCTTTGAAGCAAAAAAAAAGACCAGCATAAGCTGGTCTTCAAGTTCAAGGCGTAGCCATCACAGGCCGGAGCGATCGCATTACATGCGACAACACTCGATACTATCGCCAACTCCAGTTTATATTGCAAGCCGCCGAACTTGTTGTCACTTGAGCAATCAACCTGTTGGCCATTTTGTCAATTTCCAACTTTCTAAGACTAAATGTTTGCGGACCGCTGTAGGCCGCCCAGCTGTGGATCGCAAGATTTTCTGATAAGCTGCTGTTTTTGAACAAAATTGTGAGAATTATCAGGTAAATGCCTGATAACGCATAACGGCGGGCATCACGGGTCTAAGCTGTCTGCATCGCCCTCTCCCATGCAGCAAGATTTGCGATGCTTAAGTATTTAACTTAAGAACAGCGTCAAGAAAATCATCAGAACGCGTCGCCTTTGAGCTATCACGAAGAGCAAGAGGTGACAGTCTGAGAGACGGGACAGTGCGAGAATGATTGAGACCATCAAAGGGGCGAGCAAGAAACTGTCCCATGTCATTGCCGCGTCATTGATATGCGTCATACCGACGAAAGAGGCTGCAGCACAAAGCGGCGACAGCGCTGTGCCCATCAATACATATGGTATGCCAGGCATGATCGACATGCCCATCGCGCGAAGCTTTGAAGATGCACAAACGACAGCATCATTCAGTGCAATCGACGGGCAACGCAATACGACCTTAAGTTTTCAGATCACGCCACGCCTGACGGGTGCTTTCCGCTACGCCGTCCTGGATGACTTCCGCGGGCTGAACTTCACGAACTTTGATCGCAGTTTTGACCTCCATTACCGCATGTTCGATGAAGGACGCATTAGGCCTGCTTTGGCGGTAGGACTGCGTGACCTAGCCGGAACTGGCCTATTCAGCGGTGAATATGTAGTGGCCTCCAAACAGCTAGGTGAAAGAGTTCTGGTGACAGCGGGCATGGGTTGGGGCGCTTATGGCACGCAAAACAGTTTCGACAATCCACTGGGGATAATTAATTCTGGCTTTGAAACCCGCACCCGACGCTCGAGCCTGGGTGGCGAGCCCAATGCTGGGCAATGGTTTCGTGGGCCTGCCGCGGCCTTTGCCGGTATCAGCTGGCAGATGTCGGATCGTTTGACATTCAACGCAGAATATTCATCCGACGCGCAGTCGCGTGAACTTGTCGGTGGACCCGATGGGCTTGCGTCCCCTTTCAATTTTGGACTGCAGTATCGAATTGGTACTGGCTCAACGCTGAGCGCACAGGTCCTGCATGGAGAGACTGTCGGAGTTAGCGCACATTTTTCATTGAACCCACGAAAGCCTCCGTATGGTGGGGATACCTCACCGGCACCCATCCCTGTTCTCAAACGCGGCGACACGGCAGCAACCTGGGCTGGAGCTATCACCCAAGATGCAATTCCGGACGATAGGCGCGTAAATGTCGTAACCACATTGCTTGAAAATGAGGACATCTCTCTCGAGGCTATTTCTATACGACAAAGCTCCGTGCTCGTGCGCATCAGCAATACAGGCTTCGAGTCGCAACCGCAGGCCATCGGCCGAACAGCACGGATTCTGGCGTTGAGCATGCCGTCACGCATTGAGACGTTCGAGATCGAAAGCATGCGACGTGGTGTTCCGATTTCGCGCGTCACGCTGCAACGTCGCATGTTGGAGCGCCTGGAAAACACACCCGATGCAATATCGCAAAGCCTGGCAGAAACCATAATCTCTGCAGGTCGCAACGATCCAAACGTAGTGAATCTACCTGAGGACAAATTGTCTTGGTCGGTAAGTCCTTTCCTGGGCCTAAGTTTGTTTGAACCGAATAACCCTGTGCGTGCCGATCTGGGTGTCCAATTGGCGGCGAGCTACGCATTTAGCCCCTCGTTAACGCTCTCAGGAGCTGTCCGCGCAAAACTGCTGGGCAATCGTGATGAAATTGCGTTTTCCTCGGACTCGGTCTTGCCGCGTGTGCGATCGAACCGAGGCCTTTACGATAAGGCGAGCGATGTTTGGCTGAATAACCTCTCGCTATCCCACATGGGCCGGCTTTCTGACGATATCTACACCCGTGTTTCAATTGGTTATCTCGAGGAGATGTTCGCGGGCGTATCCGGTGAGATCCTCTGGAAACCAGTCGAGAGCCGCCTCGCTTTAGGCCTCGAAGTCAATCACGTCCTCCAGCGTGACAACGACCGCCTGTTTGGCTTTGACGACTATGACTATGATGTGACAACTGGACATCTATCAGCCTATTACGCGATGCAGAACGGGTTTGATCTACAGCTTGATGTTGGACGGTATTTAGCTGGTGATTGGGGTGGGACGATCGGGGTCGACCGACGTTTCGGAAATGGCTGGAGCATCGGCGCTTTTGCCACTTTGACCGACGTGTCCTTCGAAGATTTTGGCGAGGGATCGTTTGATAAGGGTGTCCGTTTCACAATCCCATTGGAATGGGCTTTAGGCAGACCGAGTGGCGCAAATGTGAGTAGCGGTCTGCGACCGATTCAACGTGATGGTGGTGCACGACTGAACGTAAGTGGACGGCTCTATCCCACGGTTCGAAATTTACACGAACCTGAGCTGCGTGACAAATGGGGACGTTTCTGGCGATGATCATCAAGAAAACCATGCGCATGTCCGGCTGGATGAAATTCGGGCTGGGATTTTCTCTGGCGATGGCGTTGGCAAGTTGCAGCAGCGATGGCAGCAGGCCATTGGAGGACGCCTATCGCAGTATCAGCACACTGCTGGCTGGTGGGCGCGATCCTTCTGCGCAGGATGCACGTGCGCTTTTGACGCCAGAATTTATCACAGCGATAAAAGTGCCTTATTTATTGGCTGAGCTTCCAAGTCGTCAAGCAAGCGCTACCCGGCTTCTGTTCAGTCAGAGCGGTACGGTTCAGGACTGGCGTGGCCCGGATGGAATCAGTGTCGTCCTGAACGACGATGTGTTGATTGGGACGCGAGGTTTGGGGGCAGATCTTTTTGCTGCTGATCCTATTCCTGTGGCAAATTGGCGCTTGGGTCCGGCAGGATCTTATGATCGCGTATATAGGCACCTGGATGGTGAGAATCGCGAAGTTCGCAGCTCCTACAGTTGCCGTTTTTCTGACGGAGGCGTGGAGCAAGTTGATTTGATTTCCCGAGAGGTAACCACGCGCCGCCTTGTTGAAACCTGCACGCCATTTCAACCAGATGTACTGCCTGTCGTGAATACATACTGGATCGGTATTGAAGACAATATCGTTTGGAAGTCAAAGCAATGGGTCAGTTCCTCTGTAGCGTCAATCATCATTAGTCATCTCGTGCGGTGACTAGAATCTGTTTGTCTCAAAAGTGTGATTGTGGCATACTAAGAGCTGGTATCTGGATTCTCTAGGAATCCGTCAACTTCGTTTAACCTTTTGGAGTATAACCACATGATGAAATTCAAGATGCTTGCCTGCACAGCGCTTCTGGCCCTCACTCCTGCTCTTGCACTGGCGAACGGAGTAGAAGTTTTGTCGACACAAGCTGCCGGTACGAGCACAGGTGCGTCTGCAGGTGCAGGTGCAGGTGCAGGTGCAGGCCTTGGCTTGGGCGGACTTGGAATCTCAGCGGCTATCCCTCTTGGACTTTTTGCCGCTGTCGCAGCCGCCGCTGCAACTGGTGATGAGGCCACTCCGTCTAGTCCCTCGACAACGCCATCAACAAACTGATCTCTCTAGACATTAGTACATACTTGTTGCTGTAGCTTTCTAGAAATATACGAACGCCGTGGAATACAATTCACGGCGTTTTCGTTTAAAAACTGTGCTATTTTCACAAACGAGCGTCTGATAAAATTTGGCAAATCACCTTCTTAATTTCTTTTCGATGACTAAATCAACGCCAGGCCTTGTTATTGAACAGCGTTAGCATTGGTCAATTTGGTGTAGGCAACAAAATATCTGAGCACAGATGAGGCAGCGCTATCAGTGCTCGGCTTAATCAAGGCTCTAGTATGGAAGAATATCATCTTTGTCTAGTGGTTGGAGGGGTAATTTTTTCTATAAAGCTCCTGAACTCATTAAGAGTGTTATTGGACCGCAACGGATTGTTTCGATAGATTTCCTCAAAATTTAGACCTAGAAGTCAATAAGATAAGTTAAATTTCCGTTATTATATCATAAATCCCAATCGCATATTCACGAGAGAATGATGCCATTACATATTTTTGCAAGCATTTTTCAACTAACGACTCCCAGCTACAGCTGATTATGATCATCAAAGCTCACAGGCATGCAAATCAAAAAAATTTCTTCCTTCAAAAGCTTCCTACCCACATTCTCCAAGTAAGTCGCTGATTTCGCTGTCGTAATCGTGATATTTCGCATATAAATCATGGCGTTGACGGCTGCGAGGGGCGCGTTTCATGG
>NCJR01000473.1 GCA_002282555.1 Rhodobacterales bacterium 34-62-10 | reverse complement strand
GAACCTGACAGTCAACGAGGCTATTACCGCCACGGATTCGCCATTGTCGGCCCTGGGTAAACTGCAAAAGCAGATCAGCGATGCCTCGACCAACCTGGCGGGTAACGTGCGGACTACGCCTCTGACTGGCTATGTAGCAGGGGCTAACGAGGCCCTGGCCAGTACCGACACCATCCTGGCAGCCATGGGCAAAATCCAAGGCCAGCTCAATGCTAAGCAAACCAGCCATGACAACCTCACGGCCCTCTCTGGGCTTGCTGGCGCGGCAGATCGCCTGCCGTACTTCACCGGTGCCGGTGCACTCTCGCTGGCTACGCTGACTGGACTGGCTAGGAATCTGCTGGATGATACTACCCAGTCAGAGATGCAAAGCACGCTAGGCTTGGTTAAGCAAACCAGCGCAACAGATGCTACGGCGGGCAGAGTGCTGACTGTCGGCGCGTTTGGTCTAGGGGTTAGCTTCGTGGCTTCGGATAGTGACGCTAACGCTGGTAGTTATATTATTCCTGGAGCTCACTTCCTTAGTACTACAGGCGGCACTAACTTCCCGCCTGTAGGTAGTAACAGATGCTTAGTCCATGTGGTGGGTAATACTGGTGGGGGACTAAGACAAGTCTTCACAGTACGATCTAATGGGGATACTTACGATAGAGTTTATGACAGCACAAGTTGGTCTACATGGAGAAAGTTATACACGCAAGGGACCATCCTCGGCACCGTATCCCAATCAGGTGGCATTCCTACTGGCGCGATTATTGAGCGCGGGAGTAATGCTAATGGGGAGTACGTGCGGTTTGCGGATGGGACGCAGGAGTGCATCTGCAAGGCGACAATAGACTTTTCAAACTTCACCGGCCAGCTCACTACTGGTGTCTGGGACCTTACCCTAAATACTCCGGCGACTTTCTCCAGCGGCGGCTTGATCGCCGGTTCTGTGTCGATGCTACAGAGCACATACAGCTTAAACGCAAACCAGTTTCTAGCTCGCATGCAGGTGAATGTGTCGGGCACCGGTGCGCCGACGCTTTACCGGATAGATAACACAGATATGATCGACCGCGCCGAAACCCGAGAAATACGGGTTCTTGTGCGCGGTCGCTGGTATTAAGGAGAATAATATGAAGATTAAATTAAGCCCTATCAGGGCAGAGTATACACTTGCGGTAGTTGTAGCAGGAAATACACTACTAATTAACAACCAGTCCTTTGACTTTAGCCAACTACCAGAGGGCGCAACCCTTCCGGCTGACGCTATCAACTCCGAGCATTTTGTCGGCCCAGTAGAGCGTATTAACGGCGAGGTGCATTTAACCCTGCGACTCCCGCATGGGGCTAATCCTCCGCAGCATGTAGCCTTCCCTG
>NCJR01000472.1 GCA_002282555.1 Rhodobacterales bacterium 34-62-10 | reverse complement strand
AAAGGATCGGCGGCCACCTCCAAAAGATGACCGCCGACGATGCTGCGTATCTCAGGCAGAAAGCGATCAGACCAAGTGCGGTTGACTGAGTAGCAGTTCATTTGAGCTATGCCCCAAGATGTCGCCAATGCGACAGGTTATACTGTGCTGCCCTCAAGGCTCGTCCATTCGTCAAGCGAACTTGGTCTGCCTTAAGATGGTTTCATTCATCGCATCTGCCCAGGCCAGTGCGTCGAGATGGAAAGCGCGGGCGAAAGCGTCAACCTCCCCCCAAGCCTGCATGGCTTGTGCCTTGATGATGAGGCCAGTGATGCTCCGTTCCTCGAAGAGAACAATGCGGCCTACCAAGTCCTGCAGCGCATCACGCGCTTCGGTCATTGCTGTTTTTGCAGCCTCTATCCCGGAAGCTTGGGTGATCCTGTCGACCTCGGCCCAATATTCCTGAGCGGGCTGGATGGCAGCGAATTCTCTCTCGGCCCATCGCTTGTGGGACCATGCGCCCCTCTGGCTCTTTGTCTGCATCTTCCGATCATATATGGCCCACTCGCTCGCAGCCGCACGCCGGAAATATTCAGGTGTTCCCAGGTCGTGAACTCGCTTCACCCCCTTTCGCCCCCAAGGCATCTGAACCCCGCGCCCGAGAATATCACGGTGTGTCTGGCAGCCTTCACCATACCTGTAGATGCTTTCGTCAGGCACAGGCCACTGAGGCCCCCATTCATCCGCGATCCGGTTCACGCGAGCGGCAGCATCCTTGTAAGCTGTCAGGGCATCGCTCAAGGCATCCCCCATCGAAAGCAGTTCTGGCGCTTCCGCCTCGGCCGTGTGCCCCTCAGCGCTTGCTACAGTCGCTGCGGCGGTGGATGCAGCAGCAAGCCCCAAGAGCATACGGCGGCGGGTTGTCTGTATGAATGTCATTGAATAGTCCTCCTAAAGTTTTGCATCTCGATCACCTTCTCATCTTTTGGTGTCGGTTCGGTTTTCCGGCTGCTTGCCAAGCAATACCCAGTCAAGGCTGAGGTCATGCCGCTCACAGTAGACCAGCAGGTCCATGCTGGGGCCTCCGTCACGAGCAACGACACATTTCGGCGGTATGTCCCCCCGATCCTCCGCGTGTCTTTTGAGGCGGATCATTGCGGCGGTTACCTGTTCTCTAGTCATGGATCGGTCCTTTCGGTTTGTTATGTGCAGAGCCTTTAGCGGCCCCTTGAGCAGTAACTCAGCAAGGGTAATATTCGTGCGACGTGCCGTTGATGCGGATAGCTGTCACCGTGGCCAGATTGACGGATCGCGGGGCCTTGGCCTTGGCGTCCCAGACCGGCAGCAAGTGGGGGTGGCGCTCTTTGCGCGTGGCAACGGCTTTC
>NCJR01000127.1 GCA_002282555.1 Rhodobacterales bacterium 34-62-10 | reverse complement strand
TCGCCCAGCATGAAGCCGCTGTCATAGACGCTGACCACGGCTTGCGCCTTGGGGACGACCTTGCCGTTGAGCCAGATCTTGATGCTCTCATTCCGGGCGTCTTCGGCGGCTTGATGGGTTGTCACGTGATCGGTCATTCGCCCCTCCTGTTTTGGAGGAAGGCTAAACGGGAAAACACCGATTGGAAAGGCGTTCACGCCTGCTCAACCCTGCGTGACAGCACCACTCCGGGGCTATGCGACAAGCGATTTCCGGCGCAGGCTGATCCGATGGCGGAGGTGCACCATGATCTGGCGACTGAATGACGTGAAACTGACGATTCTGGCCGTTGCGATGGCGGCGGGTCTTGGCCTGCAAAGCCGCGTGGTCCATGCAGCCGAGGAACACGTGCTGACGGTGGCGGGTGGCTGCTTCTGGTGTGTCGAGGCGGATTTCGAAAAGGTCCCCGGTGTGCGGGAGGTTGTGTCGGGCTATACCGGGGGGACGACGCAAAACCCCAGTTACAAGCAGGTCACAGGTGGCGGGACCGGTCATTATGAGGCGGTTCAGATCCATTTTGATCCGGCGCTGGTTTCACGGGACACTTTGCTGTCGATGTTCCTGCGGTCGGTTGATCCGACGGATGCGGGTGGGCAGTTCTGCGATCGGGGCGAGAGTTATCGGACTGCGATTTTCGTCTCTGATCAAGCGGAACGGGCCTTGGCGGTGTCTGCTGTGTCAGAAGCAGAGGCGCAGCTTGGCCAAGCGGTTGTGACGCCTGTCTTGCCTGCGGCGACCTTCTATCCGGCAGAGGCGTATCATCAGGACTATTACAAGGGTGACAATCGGGTCCTGACACGCTTTGGCCCGATCAAACAATCGGATGCCTATGAACGTTACCGCGAGGGGTGTGGTCGGGATCAGCGCCTGCGCCAATTGTGTGGTAGGCGGCGATGCCCGCCTGCCGCCGCAGCCAGTCTTCCAGGTAGGTAAGCGGGCAGATCCAGTGGGTGAACTCAACCAGTGCTCCCCAGATAACCGCCGGCAAATGAATCGCCTGCGCCGGTGGTATCGACGGGGGTCACGGGCAGTGCCGGGAATTCCCTGACAGTGTCGCCATGGTTTATCCAGCGGCAGCCCTGCGCGCCCAATGTCACGATCACATCAGCGATGCCCAGCGCATCCGGCCCCTTGCCCAAGGCTGCTGTGAGTTGATCCGCTTCGACCGCGTTGAGGATCAGCATGTCCAGACAGGGCAGAACCGCCTGCACAGCATCCGCATCGAACGGGGCGGCGGCATAGACCACGCGCAGGCCGAGTTCAGAGCCTGTTCTGGCGGAAAACGCCTGATGCGTGGTTTCGTTCTGCATCACAAGCGTGTCGCCCGGCGACGCCTCGGCCAGCGCCAGACCGATGTGGTCCCGGCTGAGGGCGTGGTTGGCACCACACCGGGGTTGATGATGATCGTATTCTCGCCCGCGGGGTCGAGCAGGATGATTGCGTGACCTGTGACTGTATCGCTTGTGACGATATGGCGGGTATCGACGCCGTATTCGGTCAGAAGGTCGCGCGCCCAGCGGCCATCCGCGCCGACTGCGCCGATATGCACGACCCGCGCAGCACCGCGCGCGGCGGCGACGGACATGTTCGCGCCCTTGCCGCCCAGACCGCGCCTGTATCCGGTGGCGGCCAGGGTTTCGCCCGGACCCGGCAAATGCGGAACGGTATAGAGCAGGTCGGCGTTGATCGAGCCGAGGTTATAGATCGCCATGTCGCCCTTATCCCGCGGGTCAGCCTACCTTGCAGGCTGCCAGCATTGCCATGTTGAGGATGTCATTCGCCGTGGAACTGGTCGAGCATATCTGGATCGAGGCATCCACCCCTGACAGGATCGGGCCAATCACCGTGGCACCCGCCATTTCCTGCATCAGTTTGACCGAGATGGAGGCCGAGTGGCGCGCGGGGACCACGAGGATATTCGCAGGCCCTGTCAGCCGCTGGAACGGATAGGCCGCCTGCGCGCGCGGGTTCAGGGCAACATCGACGGTCATTTCGCCCTCAAACTCGAAATTCACGCCGCGTGCTTCCAGAACCTGCGGGGCGCGGTGCATTTTCTCGGCGCGTTCGGACCGAGGGTAACCGAAGGTCGAGAAACTGACGAAGGCGACGCGCGGTTCCAGACCCAGATCGCGGGCCACGTCTGCGGCACGTTCGGCGATGGTGGCCAGATCATCCTCATCCGGCCATTCATGCACCAGCGTATCGGCGATCAATACGATCTTGCCCTTGTGCAAAATCGCCGTCACGCCCGCAGCGCCATGGGCGGCATCGGCGTCAAAGACGTGGTTGATCAGTTCCATCACATGCGCGGCCTTGCGGGTGGCCCCGGTGACCAGCCCATCGCCGTGACCATGCGCCAGCATCAGGGCAGAGAACACATGGCGATCACGCGCGGCGAGGCGGTGGATGTCGTGCCGATCATAGCCTTTGCGTTGCAGGCGCTGATAGAGAAACTCTTTATATGTCTCGAGATGCGGCGTGTTGGCGGCGTTCACGATCTCAAGTTCGGGCACGGCGTCGCCCATGCCTGCGGCTTCCAGCTTGGCTTTCACGTCGTAATCGCGCCCGACGATCAGCGCCTTGCCCAGACCGGAGCGTTGATAGCTGACCGCCGCACGCAGCACGCGGGGATCGTCGCCTTCGGCAAAGATCATCCGGGCCTGATTAGCGCGGGCGCGGGCGTGGATGCCGCGCAGGATATTCGCGGTCGGGTCCATACGACCTTTGAGGCTGACCTCATAGGCGTCCATGTCGATGATCGGGCGGCGGGCGGCAGCCGTTTTCATGCCAGCGCGGGCGACGGCTGGCGGGATGCGATAGATCAGGCGCGGATCGAAGGGGGTCGGGATGATGTAATCGCGCCCGAAGCTGAGGTTCTTGCCGTAGGCCATGGCGACTTCGTCCGGCACATCTTCGCGGGCCAGGGCAGCCAGAGCCTCGGCGCAGGCGATCTTCATCTCGTCGTTGATGGCGCGGGCGTGGATATCGAGCGCACCCCGGAAGAGATAGGGAAAGCCAAGGACGTTGTTCACTTGGTTCGGGTAATCCGAGCGGCCTGTGGCGACGATGGCATCGGGACGCACGGCATGCGCTTCTTCGGGGGTGATTTCGGGATCGGGGTTCGCCATGGCGAAAATCACCGGATCGGGGGCCATGGATGCGACCATCGCCTGCGTCACGGCACCTTTGGCGGACACGCCCAGAAAGACATCGGCCCCCTTCATCGCCTGTTCCAGCGTGCGCAGGTCGGTGCGGGCGGCATGGGCGGATTTCCATTGGTTCATGCCATCGGTGCGACCCTGATAGATCACGCCTTTGGTGTCGCACATGATGCAGTTGTCATGCTTGGCGCCCATGGATTTGAGCAGCTCCAGACAGGCGATACCTGCGGCCCCTGCCCCGTTCAGCACGATCCGCACATCTTCGATCTTCTTGCCGGACAGATGCAGCGCGTTGATCAGACCAGCGGCGCAGATCACGGCGGTGCCGTGCTGATCATCGTGAAAGACGGGGATATCCATCACCTCTTTCAGGCGCTGTTCGATGATGAAACATTCGGGCGCCTTGATATCTTCAAGGTTGATGCCGCCGAATGTTGGCCCCATCAGGCGCACGGCGTTGATGAAGGCTTCGGGGTCTTCGGTATCCAGTTCAATGTCGATGCTGTTCACATCGGCGAAGCGTTTGAAGAGGACCGCCTTCCCCTCCATCACCGGCTTGGAGGCCAGCGCGCCAAGGTTGCCCAGACCCAGAACTGCGGTGCCGTTCGAGATCACAGCCACAAGGTTGCCCTTGTTGGTGTAGTCATAGGCGGTTTCGGGGGCGGCGAAAATTTCCTCACAGGGGACGGCGACACCCGGGGAATAGGCAAGGCTGAGGTCGCGCTGGGTGGCCATTGGCACGGTCGCGGTGATCTCGAACTTGCCGGGGGTCGGCTCCATATGGAAGGCCAAGGCCTCTTCGCGGGTCAATCTGGTTTTTGTCATGGCGGCCTGTTCCTTTGGAGGTTCTGGCGTCATAGCGTGATGGGCGGGATGCCTCAACGGTTTTGCGTTTTCGACTTTCACCACGAGGGCGGGATTTGTAAGGTCTGACGGCCAACCGAGGGAGCACACGTGACATCCGATTTCGCCGCCGCCACGCCGATGATGGCACAATATCTGGGGATCAAGGCGCAGTATGCGGGCGCCCTGCTGTTCTATCGGATGGGCGATTTTTACGAGATGTTCTTTGATGATGCGGTGGCGGCGTCACAGGCGTTGGATATCGCGCTGACCAAGCGGGGCCAGCATGAGGGGCAGGATATCCCGATGTGCGGAGTGCCGGTTCATGCGGCCGAAGGGTATCTGCTGACCTTGATCCGGAAAGGGTTTCGGGTAGCTGTGTGTGAGCAGTTGGAAGACCCGGCCGAGGCCAAGAAACGCGGTGCCAAATCGGTGGTGAAGCGGGATGTGGTGCGGTTGGTGACACCCGGCACGCTGACGGAAGAAACGCTGCTTGAGGCGCGGCGGAACAATTACCTGTGCGCTTATTCTTTGGTCCGCGATGAGGCGGCGCTGGCCTGGGTCGATATATCGACCGGGGAATGTCATGTGATGCCGCTGTCCCCCGTCAGGCTGGGGCCGGAATTGGCGCGGTTGATGCCGTCAGAAGTGGTCGTGTCCGAGGCGGCAGAGGCGGATCTGGCGGGAATCGTGTCTGAATCCGGTGCATCCCTGACGCCACTGGGTCGGGCGGCATTCGACAGCACGGCGGCGGAAAAGCGGCTTTGCGCACTTTATGGGATCGGATCGCTGGATGCGTTCGGGACCTTCACGCGATCCGAAATCTCGGCTCTTGGGGCCTTGGTCGAGTATCTGGATATCACCCAGAAAGGCAAACTGCCGCTGCTGCGCCCGCCGGTGCGCGAGATTGAGGCCGGGGTGATGCAGATTGATGCGGCGACGCGGCGCAATCTGGAATTGACCCATGCCCTGTCTGGGGGGCGGGCCGGATCGTTGCTATCCGCGATGGACCGGACCGTAACGGCGGGGGGTGCGCGGTTGTTGGAACGGCGGCTGTCCAGCCCGTCCCGGGATCTGCGGATCGTGCAAGACAGGCTCGATTCCGTGGGATTTGTGGTTGAGAGCGGTCGGCTGTGTTCCGATCTGCGGGAGGCGCTGCGGAAAGTGCCAGATCTGGACCGGGCGCTGTCGCGGCTGGCGCTGGATCGGGGCGGGCCGCGCGATCTGGCCGCGATCCGCAACGGGTTGGAGCAAGCAGACCGCATCGCCGGGCTGATCGAGGGGCAGGAATTGCCCGACCTTTTGGCGGAGGCGGCAGCCGATCTGCGCGGACATGAGGTGCTGCTGGAGCTTTTGGGGCAATCGCTTGTCGCGGAACCGCCGCTGCTGCTGCGCGATGGTGGATTCATCGCGGCGGGATATGACGGTGAACTGGATGAGATGCGGAGCCTGCGGGATGAGGGGCGGTCCGTCATCGCGCGGATGCAGACAGAGTATGCAGGACAGACGGGTATTCCGTCGCTGAAGATCAAGCACAACAATGTGCTGGGCTATTTCATCGAAGTCACCGCCACCCATGCCGAGCGGATGCTGTCAGAACCCTTGTCGGATCTGTTCCGCCATCGGCAAACTACGGCCAACCAGTTGCGGTTCACCACGCCTGACCTGACCGAGATGGAGACACGTATCCTGAACGCGGGCGGGCATGCGCTGGAGATTGAAAAGCGGCTCTATTCCGTGCTGCGGCAGGCTGTTCTGGACAGTGCGGCGCGCATCAGTGCCACGGCGCGGGCCTTGTCGGAGCTTGATCTGGCGAGTGCCTTGGCGGATCTGGCGCGAGGCGAGAACTGGACGCGGCCTCATGTCGATACGTCGCGGCATCTGTTGATCGAAGGCGGGCGGCATCCGGTGGTGGAGCAGGCGCTGCGCAAGCAAGGCGGCGGGCCGTTCGTGGCCAATGACTGCAATCTGGGGGATGGATCGGATATCTGGCTGCTGACCGGGCCGAACATGGCGGGTAAATCGACCTTTTTGCGGCAGGTCGCGCTGATTGCGTTGATCGCGCAGATGGGAAGTTTCGTGCCGGCGACGCGGGCCGAGGTGGGTTTGGTCAGTCAGCTGTTCAGCCGCGTCGGGGCGTCTGACGATCTGGCGCGGGGGCGGTCCACCTTTATGGTCGAGATGGTGGAAACCGCCGCGATCCTGAATCAGGCGGATGATCATGCGCTGGTGATTTTGGACGAAATCGGGCGCGGCACTGCGACCTATGACGGTTTGTCCATAGCCTGGGCCACGTTGGAGCATCTGCATGATGCGAACCGCTGCCGGGCGCTGTTTGCGACGCATTATCACGAGTTGACCGCGCTGGCCGGGAAATTGCCACGGGTGGATAATGCGACAGTGACCGTCAAGGAATTCGAGGGCGACGTGATCTTTCTGCATGAGGTGCGCAAAGGGGCGGCGGATCGGTCTTATGGTGTGCAGGTGGCCAAGCTTGCGGGGTTGCCGGACGCAGTGGTGAACCGGGCGCGCGTGGTTCTGGATGCTTTGGAGAAGGGCGAGCGCGAAGGGACGGGCAAGCAGAAGGCGATCATTGACGATCTGCCGCTGTTTTCCATGGCGGCCCCCCCTCCTCCGCCGGCGAAACCGAAGGTGTCGAAGCTGGAGGAGCGGATGAGCGCCGTTCATCCGGATGAGTTGAGCCCGCGTGAGGCGTTGCAGCTGATTTATGAATTGAAAGAGGCGTCGCAATCCTGACCGCGACGCCCCTGTCTGTTGCTTGATTTGCGATGACAGCGTTATCGCTTGAACCTGAATCACCTAACGCTGCCTGAAATCAAAGATTTCAACGCGTTAGGTGATAGATTTTGGTTCAGAGAAAAAGCGAAACGCTTTAGTTCGCGGGCATCGAAGACACACCAACCTGCGCAGGGCGCAGAAGGCGGTCGTAGAGCATGAAGCCGTCGCCCGAGACCTGAATGATCTCACCTGCTTTGGTGCCGGGAACGGGGGCTTCGAACATCGCCTGATGCAGTTGCGGGTCGAATTTGTCGCCCACCTGCGGCGTGATCACCTTGATCCCGTGCTTGCCAAAGACGCTGAGCAATTCGCGCAGGGTCAGTTCCACCCCTTCGAGCAGCGGACCGAAGGCGGCGCGCTGTTCATCGGTCGCGACTTCGAGCGCGCGTTTCAGGTTGTCATGCACCGGCAACAGATCGCGGGCCAGTTTGGACCCGCCATATTGCTCGGCCTCTCGACGGTCTTTTTCCGACCGTTTCCGCGCGTTTTCGGCGTCGGCCAGCGCGCGCATGAACCGATCCTTCAGCTCATCGCGTTCAGCCCGCAGACTGTCCAGTTCGATCGCCTCATCGGTATATTCCATCGAATCCTCGGCGTATTCTTCAGCCTCGGCGGCTTCGATGTCGTCAAGGAAATCGTCTTTTTTCGGCTCTGCCATCACTCACCTCTAGCTCCGGTCGGAAATCATCCTGCCGACCAGCTGTGCCGTGTAGTCCACGATCGGCACAATCCGTCCATAGTTCAGGCGCGTGGGTCCGATGACTCCAACCGCGCCGATGATCTTACGATCAGCGTTCATATATGGACTGACCACCAAAGAGGAACCCGAAAGTGAGAAAAGTTTGTTCTCTGAGCCAATAAAAATG
>NCJR01000471.1 GCA_002282555.1 Rhodobacterales bacterium 34-62-10 | reverse complement strand
CAGCGCGGTCTCGGCGATCTCCGATCCGTCGTGGGATTTTGCCAGCGCGCCGATCTTGTCGGCGGTGCGGTCGACCTCCTTGCCAAGCGCCACCTTGCGCCGCTGCAGGATCGTCGTGAGCCCATGGGCCAGCGGTTCGATTTCGGCTTCAAGCCCGGTCCCGCGCAGCTGACCGAGCAAAGCCTCGAAGCTCTCGCGGATGATGTGGTCGGTCAGGACGTGATCCTCCGGGATCGGGAGCTGCGCGTCCCTCTCGGTCAGCCCGAAAAGTTCGATCGTCTCGTAGGTGTTTGCGGTGTCGTAAGCCATGTCTGGTCTCCAGTGTTCGGTTCCTAGGCCACCACGTGAGTGTGGGGGCATGGCCGAATGCCTGGTTTCCGAATCTGCCCGGGTCAGGGACGGCGCAGCCGCCGGCTTGCCGGGCGCAAAAGTTTTCCGCGCGCAACACCCGAGACACGCGCGCCCTCACGCACGGGACCGCGCCGCACCACAAGCGGCGCCCTCGCCGAAAAGTTTTGCGATCCTTGACGCGGGCTGATTTGGGGGCCATCCGGAGGATATGCTTCCGCACTCATGTGTGTGTGTTTTGACGGTAGGTTTGCCCGACCCGAGCAGGCAAACGGACCGACCGGACGCGGAAGACGGATGGAGCGGCGGGATCGTTTTGGCCTCGGGCCAAAACAGACCAGAGCGCAATCCGGCGGAGCGGCCGGGGAGGGACGTGCTCGCGAGGCGGGCAAACCGGGATGCCAGGCGCGACGCCGCGGTGAGGCCGCATGGCCGAATGCGCGACGGACCGAAGGGCCGTTCTCCCCTGCGACACGCGAAGCCGAGCAGGGGAGGCCGCAAGGCTCTGGCCACGGTTGATGTGCAGGGACTACGCTGCCGACTATAGGGATTGCTTGTCCAGGCATTCGACGTGATCGGCGGAAGGACTAAGCCGCTTCCGTAACAGGGCGTTTGTGGTCAAGAGAAAAATGCAAAACGAAGCCACTGCCCCACCTGTTTGATTGGCAAGTGCGGTCTGCGTCATTGGTGTATTCTTGAAAAAACTGCGTTTCCGATTGCTTTGGCCACCGAGTGTTGTCCCTCACCGGGGTGATGCTTCCGTCCGTAGTCGGCGCGTCGGCCGCCACATCATGCCAAGTCCAGAAACGGTTCCCGTGTGCCTATCTCCGACGACGTCCTCAGAACGGGGGTCTGGGAACCAGCGGCTTCTCGGCATCATCGGGGACCGCGTCCCGGGTTGGGACCTCGGTGAACCAGCGCCATCGGGCGCGGCCAAACTCCTTCTTTTTCGTGTTTGACGACAAGAGGTGCCTCGGGAAGTGAGCTTACGCTGCCGCGGCTGCCGCAGCGTCCTCCCGGGTG
>NCJR01000470.1 GCA_002282555.1 Rhodobacterales bacterium 34-62-10 | reverse complement strand
CGCAATTCGGCGATCGCGCGGCGTTGGCGCACCGGATGCGGCCGCGACAGAAGCGGACGTCCCCGAGCTGGCTTAAAGGGTGACCAAACGGCAAGCCGCCCAGCTGCCCAGCGGCAAGGTCGCACCTCGAAGCAAGCCTCTTCAGACCAGGACGCAACCCAAGGGGTGATGATGGACTGATCCTGCATATCCGTCTCCTAAAAGCTGATCTCGTGCCGCGACGCGTTGACTGGCCCCTGAAAAATCGGCCCCGCGGGCGCCTCGCCCTTCTCGTTCTGGATCTCGAAACGATGGATCCGCTCAGGGAACATCCCACCGCGAGGACAGGACAGAGAGGCCGGGTTCAGCTCCTCATCCCACCAAATACCGACAAGATCCGGATCCATTGGCAAGAGCACATCCTGAGCCCAGAGAATGACCAGGCCATCCAGAGCATCAAGCGGGCAATGCCATCTCTCAAGGCGCTCCATCGCCGCTTCGCTCAAGGCGTAACCTTCTCGGCTTTCCACCAATTCCCCACTCAGTGAGGGGCAGGTGTCATCAAATTCGTCGCCCTCAACCTGCGCCTCGGCCTCGGCCCGGGAAAGAAAATCCCAGTGGACCCACCCATCGAACTCGTCATCAAAGAACCAGGCGCGCCAGATATCGACCTTGGCGATCATCCCCTCATTCTCGCCCCACTTGATCATCCATTCCTCTTGCTCATCGCTCATGGAGAGATAATCGAGCCAGCGTGCCCCATCGGCCGTAAGCGTCCAGACCGGACCCGGACAGCGAGCGATGGAGGCCCATTCGTCTGGGTTCACCGAAACTGAGAGCATGAAGGCTTCCAGCGAGCTCCTGTCGGTGCGTGCATTCCCGTCGAACTGCCCAACATGATAGACCTCAGGGATCATCAGGCTGGGGTAGGGGCGCTGAACGTCAGCTTTCTTCGGCAAGAGATCCTCCTTCTGAGCCAGAGCAGTAATCCGATCGGGCCGCCAAGTGGTATCGGCATCCTCATCAAGCGGCACCATCAGGACACAGAGATAGAACTCCGCATCGGTCCAGTCAGAGTGAGCATTGACCCGCTCGAACTCTGAGCGGTCAGCCCAAATCTCGAGGATCGTCATGTCCGCTGGATCCTGCTGCCGATCCCATCCGCCTTTCTGGAGATAGCCCTCTGCCGACTTCAGATCGATGAAGACATAGACGCCGAAACCGGCATCACCCCAACCGCCGAGAAAACCCTCCTCGAGGATTGGCGCAACATTCTCCGTGCGCGTCACGTGATAGACTCTTGCAGGCGCCATAGTCATGAGCAGCAACCCGTATGGACCGTTGGCCAGGACAGCAAATGAGGGGCTGCATGATCTTGGGGCATTTTTTTCT
>NCJR01000006.1 GCA_002282555.1 Rhodobacterales bacterium 34-62-10 | reverse complement strand
CCGCCCGACAATTCGCGCGGCTTGCGCTGCAAATAGGGCTCCAACTGCAACAGCTTGGCGGCCGAGGCCACGCGCGCCGCAATCTCGTCCTTGGGCGTCTTCGCGATCTTCAACCCGTAAGCCATGTTGTCGAACACCGACATATGCGGATAAAGCGCGTAGTTCTGGAACACCATCGCGATGTTGCGCTCCATCGGCTCCGCCTCGTTGACGCGGTGGCCGTCAATCCGGATCTCGCCGCTGGTGATGCCTTCCAGCCCCGCCACCATCCGCAGCAGGGTGGATTTGCCACAGCCCGACGGCCCGACGATCACGATGAACTCGCCATCCGTCACCTCGATGTTCACACCGTGGATCACATCCGTCGCGCCAAAGGATTTGCGCACATTATCAAGGGTCAAAGTCGCCATTTTTCTTATTTCTCGCTATCGACAAGGCCGCGGATGAACAGTTTCTGCATCGAGATCACCACGATCACAGGCGGCACCATGGCCAGGATGGAGGTCGCCATGATCACCGGCCAATCGGCCAGATCGTCACCGCTGGGGAACATCTGCTTGATGCCCATCACGATGGTATTCATCGACGGATCGGTGGTGATCAGCAGCGGCCAGAGATACTGGTTCCAGCCATAGATGAACAGGATCACGAACAGCGCCGCGATATTGGTCCGGCTCATCGGCAGCAGGATGTGCCAGAAGAACTGCATGGGGCTGGCCCCGTCCACCCGCGCGGCCTCGGTCAATTCGTCCGGCACGGTCAGAAAGAACTGCCGGAACAGGAACGTGGCGGTGGCCGAGGCGATCAGCGGAAAGATCAGCCCGGAATAGCTGTTCAGCATCCCGAAATTCGCGATCACCTCATAGGTCGGCACGATCCGCACCTCGACCGGCAGCATCAGCGTCAGGAAGATCAGCCAGAAGAAGATCGTCCGCCCCGGAAAGCGGAAATAGACGATGGCAAAGGCCGATGTCAGCGAGATCACGATCTTCCCGATGGTGATCCCCAAGGCCATGATCAGCGAATTGAACATCATCGTCGCCACCGGCGCATTCACGCCCGACACCAGCGCCTCGGTGTAATTCTCGATGAAATGGCCACCGGGCAGCAAGGGCATCGGAGGCTGCACGATGTCCGCCTGCGTCACGGTTGACGCGACAAAGGCCAGCCAGATCGGGAAAAAGATGAACAGAACGCCGATGATCAACCCCAGATGGGTGAACCAATGCCCAAGGCCGCGTCTTTCCACCATGCCGCGTTGTTCAGACATCAGTAATGCACCCTGCGTTCGATGAATTTGAACTGGATCACGGTCAAAATACCCACCAGCAGCAGCAGGATCACCGACTGCGCCGCACTCGACCCCAGATCCTGACTGACGAACCCGTCGGAATAGACCTTGTAGACAAGGATCGTCGTC
The DNA here is from genome assembly GCA_002282555.1 of Rhodobacterales bacterium 34-62-10. Taxonomy (GTDB): domain Bacteria; phylum Pseudomonadota; class Alphaproteobacteria; order Rhodobacterales; family Rhodobacteraceae; genus Seohaeicola. Next base: position 18,805 of record NCJR01000006.1, on the reverse strand, counting down.
GCCTGTTGCGGCCCGCCCGCCGTGATCGTGTGGATCACGCCGAAGGTCTCGAAAAACGCATAGACCACATTGACCACCAGCAGGAAAAACGTGGTCGGCGACAGCAGCGGCCAGACGATGGTGCGGAACCGCGTCCAGAACTTCGCCCCGTCAATCGCAGCAGCCTCGATCACCGAACGCGGGATCGCCTGAAGCCCGGCAAGGAAAAACAGAAAGTTGTAACTGATCCGCCCCCAGCTTGACGCGACCACGACCAGCCCCATCGCCTCGGCCTCGTTCAGCACATGGTTCCAGTCATATCCCAGCAGACCCAGATACCATGACGCGACACCGACGCGGGTGTTGAACATGAACATCCACAGCACACCCGCCACCGCGGGGGCCACCGCATAGGGCCAGATCAGCAGCGTCCGGTACGTGCCCGACCCCTTGATCAGCCGGTCAGCAAGGATCGCCAGATACAGCGCGACCCCCATCGACACCAGCGTGACAAGGCTGGAAAAGATCGCCGTCGTCACAAAGGACGCGCGATAGAACGGATCGCCCAGCAGATATTCGAAATTGCCCAGCCCCACGAACTGCGTCTTGAGACCAAAGGGATCGGGCACGAACATCGACTGCCAGATCGCCTGTCCCGCCGGATAGAAAAAGAAGACGGCCGTGATCACGATCTGCGGCAAAAGCAGCAGGGCGGGCAACATCCAGCCCTTGAAGATGACGCGCTTTTCCATGCTTGGGTCCGGTCCTGGGGCAGCGGTGACGGAACTATGGGGCAAGCCCTGACGAAAGAACAAGCCCGGTCGAAAGAAAACGGCCCCCGTTCACGCCGGGGGCCGCTCCATGTGTCAGGTGATCAGCGGTTGGCCTGCTCAAAGCGGCGCAGCAACTGGTTGCCACGCTCCACCGCGCTGTTCAGCGCGACGTCGGCGGTCTTCTGACCCGACCACACGCCTTCCAGCTCCTCGTCGATGATCGTGCGGATCTGGTCAAAGCTGCCCAGACGCAGACCCTTGGAATTGGCGGTCGGCGTGTTGCGCGTCATCTGCAGGCCCGCAATCTCGGTGCCGGGATTGGCGGCATAGAAACCCTGCTGTTCGGTCAGTTCGCCGGCCGCATTGGTGATCGGCAGATAGCCGGTATCCTGATGCCACTTGGCCTGCACCTCGGGCGAGGCGAGGAAGTTCAGGAACGATGCCACGCCCTTGTATTCCTCGGCGCTGTGCCCTTCCATGACCCACAGCGAGGCACCACCGATGATGGTGTTCTGCGGTGCGGCCTCGACGCTGTCCCAATAGGGCAGGTGACGGATATCAAAGGCGAACTTGGCTTCTGCCTTCACCCCGGCATAGCCAGCCGAGCTTTCGGTGAACAGCGCGCATTCGCCGCCGCGGAAGTTGGCACCCGCCTCGTTGCGGCGACCGTTATAGATGAACTTGCCCTCCTGCGCCCACTTGCCCAGCTGCTCGATATGCGCGATCTGCGTCGGCCCGTTGAACACCAGCTCGGTGTCCAGGCCGCCGAACCCGTTGTCCTTGGTGGCAAACGGCAGGTCATGATAGGCCGAGAAGCTTTCCAGATGCACCCAGCTCTGCCAGGACGTCGTATAGGGGCAGGTGACGCCCGCATCCTTCAGCTGCGTCAGCACCGCGTCCCAGGCTTCCCAGGTGGACAGATCCACATCGGGGTCGATCCCGGCTTCGGTCAGCTTGTCGCGGTTCACATACAGAACCTGCGTCGAGGAGTTGTAGGGATAGGACAGCATCTGTCCTTCCGACGTGGTGTAATAACCGGTCACGGCGGGGATATACTCGTTCGGATCGAACGGCAGACCGGATTCCTCCATCACCTCGAACACCGGCTTCACGGCGCCGGTCGCGGCCATCATCGTGGCGGTGCCCACTTCGAACACCTGCAACAGATGCGGCTGCTCGCCCGCGCGGAAGGCCGCGATCCCGGCGTTCAGCGCCTCGGAATAGTTGCCCTTGTTGCTGGCCACGACCACATAATCGGTCTGGCTGGCGTTGAACTGCGCGACCTGCGCGTCCAGCAATTCACCCAGACGGCCCGTAAACGCGTGCCACCACTGGATTTCGGTCTGTGCGGAAGCGGCTGTTCCCCATGCCATGGAGACGGCCAGGGCCAGGTTCAATGTCTTGATTTTCATGTCGTCCTCCCAGACGTTTCATGGTTCGTTGAGCGCCTGCCGCGGTCCAGCGCCCGAAGGTGCGAGCCGAAGCGAACATTTCTGAAACGATACGAAAGGATTGGGCCGAAGCCCCCGCGCAAGTCAAGCAGTTTCAAACCGCTGGTCTTGCGCAAGAGCAGAGGAGGCGTGTCATCCCGTATCATTCCGTCGCTGGCTAGAGGCGCAATGTAACGAACCCATGAAAGCCTCTGAAAATGTTCGCAGATTTTCGCAGGCGTGCGCAGCTGGCAGCGATCACGGCGCCAGGCAGGTCGTGAATGCCCCGGCCATGGTCCGCAACACCTGCGGATAAAGGTCCGCACCGGGTTCCAGATCCTGCCCCAGCGGGTCCAGCAATCCGACGGTCGCGCTATCCCCGAACACGGTCTCCACCAGACCGCTGCTGAACTGCGGCTCGGCGAATACACAGCTGGCACCCATGGTCGCGACAGCCTCGCGCAGTTCCGCGATTCGCCCCGCGCTGGGCGTGCTGGCATCGCTGAACGAAATCGCCCCGGCCGCTTGCAGCCCGAAACGCCGCTCGAAATATTGATAGGCATCGTGGAACACGACGAAACCGGTCTCCGCCAGCGGCGCCAATTCTGCGGTCAGTTCCGCCTCCAAAGCCTCAAGCGCGGCCTGCCCTGCGGCGGCATTGGCGGCATAGGTCGCGGCATTGTCGGGGTCCAGCCGCGACAATTCGGCGGCAATCGCCCCCAGCCAGACCCGCCCGTTCGCCGGATCAAGCCAGGCATGGGCATCCGACCCGGAATGGTCGTGGCCCGCGTGGTCACCCGCATGGCTGTCGGCCTCTGCCTTGGCCTTGTCATGATCATGCGCGTGATCATGCGCTTCGGCCTTGTCATGATCATGCGCGTGATCATGCGCCTCAGCCTTGTCATGATCATGCTTATGATCATGCGCCTCTGCCTTCTCATGATCGTGATCATGGTCGTGCCCCTCATGGTCGCCGTGATCATGCGCGCCAAAGGTCGCGCCCTCGCGGTAATCATACAGGATGGTGCCCGTCACCGACATCAACTCCAGAACGCTGGCGCCTTCGCCCAGGGTCTCGACCGGCCCTTGCAGCCACGGGGTCAGCGCCTCGCCGATCCAGACCACCAGATCGGCATCGTCCAGCGCCTGCGCCTCGGACGGGCGCATGGAATAGCCATGTGGCGACGCGCCGGGCTGCACGATCAGCGCCGGCTCGCCCAGATCGCCCATCACCTGCGCCACCAGCGAATGAACGGGCGCGATATCGGTGGCGACCTGCGGCACATCGGCAAGTGCGGCCGTGGACAAAAGCGTGGCCATCAGGCCGATCGACAGGGGGGCAGGGTGAAGCAGCGGGCGCATGGGCGATTCCTCGGATGTTGACAGGACCGCAGTTCAAGTAGTGGATATGTTATAACATTGCAATTCGAATGTTATAACATTGCATCTGCCTGCCCGATGGCTTACCTCTGCGCCATCATGACAGCCCACGGATTCGACCCGCATAATCACGACCATTGCATCGCCGACGCCCTGTCTGCGGCCGAAGACGCCTGTGCCGCGCGCAAGATCAACCTCACCCCTGTCCGCCGCCGCGTGCTCGAAATCCTGCTCCAGCAGCACAAGGCGATGGGTGCCTATGACATCCTGTCCCGGCTCGAGGCCGAAGGTCTCGGCTCGCAACCCCCCGTCGCCTATCGCGCGCTGGATTTTCTGGTCAGCAACGGTTTCGCCCACAAGATCGAAGGGCTGAACGCCTATATCGCCTGCTCGCATCCCAACGCGACCCACGCCCCCGCCTTCCTGATCTGCCGCAAATGCGGCGTGGTGCAGGAAACCCAGTCCGAACCCGCCAAGGGCACGCTCGGCTCGGTGGCCCGCGCCTCGGGTTTCGTGATCGAAAGCACGGTCGTCGAAGCGCAGGGCCTCTGCCCCGCCTGTCAGGACGGGGTCCCCGCATGACCCTGATCGAAGCGCGCGATCTGACGGTCCGCTATGGTGGCCACACCGTCCTTGATCACGTGGACATGTCCATCGACAAGGGCGAGATCGTCACCATCGTCGGCCCCAACGGATCGGGCAAATCCACGCTGCTGCGCGCCCTGATCGGCGCGGTTCCGGTGGCGGGCGGTCAGATGATCCGCGCCCCCGGCCTCAGCATCGGCTATGTGCCGCAGAAACTCGCCATCGACCCGACCCTGCCGATGACCGTCGCGCGCTTCATGTCCCTGCCGCGCCGCCAGTCCCCCGCCGATGTCGCCGCCGCCCTGGAACAGGCGGGCGTCCCCGACCTCAGCACCCGCCAGATGACCGACCTGTCGGGCGGCCAGTTCCAGCGCATCCTTCTGGCCCGCGCGCTGCTGTCCAAACCCGACCTCTTGCTGCTGGACGAGGCGACGCAGGGCCTTGACCAACCCGGCTCCGCCGCCTTCTACCGCCAGATCGAGGAGGTGCGCCGCCGCCTCGGTTGCGCCGTCCTCATGGTCAGCCACGAGTTGCATGTGGTGATGAGCGCGTCTGACCGCGTCATCTGCCTGAACGGTCATGTCTGCTGCCAAGGCACGCCCGATATCGTGGCCTCCGCCCCGGAATACCGCGCGCTGTTCGGCACCGGCACCCAAGGCGCGCTGGCGCTCTACCGCCACGATCACAACCACAGCCATGATGACGGCTGCGACCATGATCATGACCACCATAGCCATGACAAACGCACCCATGACACGGGCGTCACCCCGCTGCACCGCGCCACGCGCGACAAGGTGCATTGATGACAAGGTGCATTGATGCTGGATGACTTCCTGCTCCGCGCCACGCTCGCCGGCCTTGGCGTGGCCCTTGCCGCTGCCCCGATGGGCTGTTTCGTGGTCTGGCGGCGCATGGCCTATTTCGGCGACGCCACCGCCCATGCCTCGATCCTCGGCGTGGCCGTGGCCCTCGCCCTGTCGGTCTCGGTCTTCCTCGGCGCGATGATCATGGCGCTGCTGATGGCGCTGGCCGTCACCGCGCTGTCCGGGCGCGGCTATGCCGTCGACACGCTGCTGGGCGTGCTCGCCCATTCCGCGCTGGCCTTCGGCCTGGTCGCGGTGTCCTTCCTCTCCGGCGTGCGCATCGACCTGATGGCTTATCTCTTCGGCGATATTCTCGCCGTCGGCAAAACCGACCTCGCCGTGATCTGGGGCGGCGCCGGGCTGGTCCTCGCGCTCCTCACATGGCGCTGGTCCGCGCTGCTGACCGCCACGCTCAACCCCGACCTCGCCCATGCCTCGGGCATCGACCCCAAGCGTGAACAACTGGTGCTGACCCTCGCCCTCGCCGTGGTTGTCGCCGTCGCGATCAAGGTCGTGGGCGTCCTCCTGATCGCGGCCCTGCTGATCATCCCCGCCGCCGCCGCGCGCCCCTTCGCCCGCACGCCCGAAGGCATGGCCGTGATCGCCGTTATCACCGCCGCCCTCTCGGTCCTCGGCGGGCTGCAAGCCTCGCTGATGTTCGACACACCCACCGGCCCCAGCATCGTCTGCATAGCCGCCCTGATCTTCGCGGGCAGCGCACTGGGCACCGCGTTGCGCCGCGCCTGACTGCTTCTTCTTGCCCCAAATATCCAATCCGGCCCCGCCACTGGCGCAACCCTCGCCCTTGCCGCGCAACTATGGCACCCTGCACGCAACGACCGCGAAAGGATCCGCCCAGTGAAAGGATGCGCCATGACACCGCTCACCACCCTCATCGCCACGGGGCGCGGCCACCGCCCCGCCGATCTGGTCCTGCGCGGCGGCCGCATCCTTGACCTCATCACCGGGGACCTGCTCTCAGGCGATGTGGCCATCTGCGGCGACACCATCGTGGGCACCTGCGCCAGCTATGACGCAGAGCGTATCATCGACGTCACCGGCCTCATCCTCGTGCCCGGTTTCATCGACACCCATCTGCATATCGAAAGCGCGCTGGTCACGCCCTTCGAATTCGACCGCTGCGTCACCCCGCGCGGCATCACCACCGCCATCTGCGACCCGCATGAAATCGCGAATGTCATAGGCGCGCGCGGCATCCGCTACTTCCAAGACGCCGCCGCCCACACCCTGATGGATATCCGCGTGCAACTCTCGTCCTGCGTGCCCTCGACCGAGATGGAGACCTCCGGCGCACGGATCGACGCCGCCGATCTCGAACCCCTGATGCACCACGCATCGGGCATCGGTCTGGCCGAGATGATGAACTACCCCGGCGTGTTGGCCGGTGATCCCGGCCTGATGGCCAAGCTTGACCTGTTTCGCGGCGGCCATATCGATGGCCACGCGCCGCAACTGACAGGCCGCGACCTCAACGCCTATATCGCGGCCGGAATCCGCACGGAACATGAGGCCACCACAGCAGAAGAAGCGCGCGAAAAGCTGCAAAAGGGCATGCGCGTGCTGATCCGCGAAGGCTCGGTCTCCAAGGACATGGCCGCCCTCGCGCCGCTGCTGACCAGCACAACTGCCCCCTATATGTGCCTGTGCACCGATGACCGGAACCCGCTGGATATCGCGGAACACGGGCATCTGGATTACATGATCCGCAGCCTGATCGCGCTGGGCACCCCGCCCCTTGCCGCCTACCGCGCCGCCAGCCTGTCCGCGGCCGAGGCGTTCGGCCTCAAGGATCGCGGCCTCATCGCGCCGGGCAAACGCGCCGATATCGTGGCGATTGACAGCCTTGAGGGGTGCCACGCCCAAGTGGTGATCTGCGGCGGGGTCCATGTCACGGATCAAGCCTTCGCCGCCCGCCCCTCGATCCCGCCCGTCGGGCGCTCCTCGGTCAAGGCCCCCACGGTCAGCGCCAAGGATTTCCGCACCAAGGCCAACCGCGAAGCGACGGATGTGATCGGCATCATTGAGGGCAAGATCATCACCGCCCATCTGCATGAAACCATCCCCATCACCGATGGCGATAAGCGCGCCGATCCCTCCCGCGACCTGATCAAGATCGCGGTGATCGAGCGTCACGGCAAGAACGGCAATATCGCCACGGGTTTCGTGCGCGGCTTCGGTCTGCAATCCGGGGCCATCGCCTCGACCGTCTGCCACGATCACCACAACATCGCCGTGGTGGGCGCGGATGATGGTGACATGGCCCTTGCCGCCAATCACCTGTCCCAGATCGAGGGCGGTTTCGTGGTCGTCCAACACGGCCAGATTCTTGCCGAACTGCCGCTGCCCGTCGCGGGCCTCATGAGCCTTGAGCCGTTTGAACATGTCCGCGACGCGCTGACCCATCTGCGCGCCGCCGCCCGCAGCCTTGGCGTGACACTGGACGAGCCGTTTCTGCAACTGGCCTTCCTCGCGCTGCCCGTGATCCCCGCGCTCAAGATCACCGACCGGGGCCTTGTTGACGTGACACGGTTCGAGATCATCAGCTAAGCTCGCGCCACGTCCTCCGGGTGTGAAAAATCGTTGCGTCACCTGTTTATTCCGCAGGGCAAAACAGTTTTCCACTAATTGACGGTTCTGGCCCAAGGCACTACCGTCCTGCCCAATTCGGGGAGAATACCATGACGGACACGACAACCATCAACAATTGCATTTCCATCGAACACCACGGCGATATCGCCCTGATCTGCATCGACAACCCTCCGGTCAACGCCACCGGGCAGGCCGTCCGCCAAGGCTTGCAGGACGCGGTGGAACAGTTGAACGCGCAAGCCAGCGCAAAGGTCATCGCCATCTATGCCGCAGGCCGCACCTTCGTGGCCGGGGCCGATATCCGCGAATTCGGCAAACCCTTCGTGCCCCCCGCGCTGCCCGATGTGTTCAACATCATCGAAGCCTCCCCCATTCCCGTGATCAGCGTGCTGCATGGCACCGCGCTGGGCGGCGGGCTGGAACTGGGCCTTGCCACCCATGCCCGCGTGGGCATCGAGGGTCTGCTCGTCGGCCTGCCCGAAATCCTGCTGGGCCTGCTGCCCGGCGCTGGCGGCACACAGCGCATGCCGCGCCTGACGGGTATCCCCTTCGCGCTGGAAATGATCCTGTCGGGCCGTCAGGTTCCCGCGCGTGAAGCGCTTGAGGCGGGCATCATCGACCGTCTCGAATCTGGCGATCCGCGCGACGTGGCGCTGAAAGCCGCGCAGGATGTGCTGGACGGCACATTGAAAACCCGCCGCACCGACCAGATCGCCGTGGTGCCGGATCAGGCCACACTGGACCAGACCGCCGCGCATCTGCGGAAAACCCAAAGCCACCTCTATTCTCCGCATAAATGCGTCGAAGCCGTGGCCGCATCGTCGCTGCCGCTGGCCGAAGGTCTGAAAATCGAGCGCGCCGCGTTCATGGACTGCATGAACACACCGCAACGCGCGGGCCTGATCCACGCCTTCTTCGGTGAACGCGCCGTCAGCAACATCCCCGAGGCGAAAGGCCCCTCTCGCGACATCGCCCATGTCGGCGTGATCGGCGGCGGCACCATGGGCTCGGGCATCGCGACCGCCTGCCTTCTGGCGGGCCTGCGCGTCACCTTGGTCGAAGTGGCGCAGGACGGTCTGGATCGCGGGGTCAATACCGTCACCGCCAATCTCGACGGTGCGGTGAAACGCGGCAAGCTCAAGGCTGATAAACGCGACGCCACCCTTGCCATGCTCACCCCCTCGCTCGACATGGGCGCGCTGGGCACGGTCGACCTGGTGATCGAAGCGGTGTTCGAGGATATGGCCGTCAAGAAAGACATCTTCACCAAACTGGACGCCATCTGCAAACCGGGTGCGATTTTGGCGTCGAACACCTCCTATCTCGATATCAACGAAATTGCGGCGGTCACAAGCCGCCCCCAGGACGTGCTGGGCCTGCATTTCTTCAGCCCCGCCCATGTGATGCGCCTGCTGGAAATCGTCGTCGCCGATAAAACCGCCCCCGATGTGGTGGCCAGCGGCTTTGCTCTGGCCAAGAAACTGGGCAAAGTCGGCGTCCGCGCAGGCGTCTGCGACGGCTTCATCGGCAACCGCATTCTGGCCCATTACAGCAAAACCGCCGCCTACCTCGTCCTCGACGGCGCCACGCCGCAGCAGGTGGACGCCGCGCTTGAGGGGTTCGGCTTCGCCATGGGCCCGCATAAGGTGGGCGACCTTGCAGGCCTCGACATCGGCTGGATGACCCGCAAACGCAAAGCCGCCACCCGCGATCCCGCTGAGCGTTACGCCGGTGCCGTCGCCGACCGCATCTGCGAAGCAGGCTGGTTCGGCCGCAAGACGGCCAAGGGCTACTACCTCTATGACGGCAAGGAGATCACCCCCAACCCCGCCGTAGACACCTTCATCGCCGAGGAACGCGCCAAAGCGAACATCACCCCCCGCGCCTTCACCGATCAAGAGATCGTCGACCGCTACATGACCGCCATGATCGTGGAAGCCACCCGCGTCGTCGAAGACGGCACCGCCAAACGCCCGCTCGACGTCGATATGGTGTTCCTCTTCGGCTACGGCTTCCCGCGCCACCGCGGTGGCCCGCTGCACTATGCCGACACCATCGGCGCCGCCGCCCTGATCCAACGCATCAAAACCTACGCAGCCGAAGATGCGACCTATTGGCAGGTGCCCGCATTGCTTGAAAAGATGGCCGCCAACGGCACATCCTTCGCTGACATGAACAAGGAGGCCTGAGACATGGACCTGAGCTTTTCCCAAGAAGACATCGCCTTCCGCGACGAAGTCCGCAGCTATCTGGCCGAAAACCTGCCCAAACGCATCTCCGACGCCGTGCGCACCGGCGCCGAACAGACCAAGGAAATGGCCGAGGAATGGCACGCCATCCTCAACCGCAAGGGCTGGCTTGCCACCACATGGGGCGTCGAATTCGGCGGCCCCGGCTGGACGCCCGTGCAGAAACACATCTTTGAAGAAGAATGCTGCCGCGCCTATGCCCCCCGCATCGTGCCCTTCGGCCTCAACATGCTGGGGCCGGTGCTGCAAGCCTTCGGCACCAAGGAACAGCAGGACTATTACCTGCCGCGCATCCTTGATGGCACTGACTGGTGGTGTCAGGGCTATTCCGAACCGGGTGCTGGCTCGGACCTCGCCAGCCTGAAAACCCGCGCCGTGCGCGACGGTGACGACTACGTCATCAACGGCCAGAAAACCTGGACCACGCTGGGCCAGCACGCGAACAAGATCTTCTGCCTCTGCCGCACCGACCCCGCCGCAAAACAGCAGGAAGGCATCAGCTTCATCCTCGTCGATCTGGATACCCCCGGCATCGAGATGCGCCCCATCCGCCTGATCGAAGGCGGGCATGAGGTGAACGAAGTGTTCTTCACCGATGTCCGCGTGCCTGTCGCCAATCTGGTGGGCGAAGAAAACAAAGGCTGGACCATCGCCAAATTCCTGCTCACCCATGAACGCACGGGCATCGCAGGCGTCGGCTTCTCGATGCAATCGCTGGAAGAGGTCAAAGCACTGGCCCGCAAAATCCGCCGCAACGGTCGCCCCCTGATCGAAGACCCGCTCTTCGCCGCCCGCATCGCACGGGCCGAGATCGACCTTGAGGCGATGAAAATCACCAACCTGCGCATGCTCTTCAAGGCGCAGCAGCAGGGCGCACCCGGCCCCGAAACCTCGATCCTCAAGATCAAGGGCACGGTCATCCACCAGGAACTCAAGGACCTTGCCCGCCGCGCCCTCGGCCCGGTCGCCGCACCTTTCCCCGGCTCCATGACCGACGGCAACATCATGTTCGGCCCCGAAGGCACCGCCAACAACGCCGCGCGCTATTTCAACAACCGCAAGACCTCGATCTTCGGCGGTTCCAACGAAATTCAGCGCAATATCCTGACCAAAACCATGCTGGAGCTGTAACCGATGGATTTCAACCTCACCGAAGACCGCCGGATGCTGCAAGACAGCCTCAACCGCTATCTGGGCGACAAATACCCCGTCGATCACCGCAACAAGGTGGCCTATGCGCTGCCCTGTCATGACCCCGCGAAATGGACGGAAATGGCCGAACTGGGCGCGCTTTTCGCGCTCGCCCCCGAAGACGCGGGCGGCTTCGGCGGCACAGGTTTCGACATCATGGTGGTGTTCGAGGCGCTGGGCCGCGCCCTGAACCCCGAACCCCTGCTGGGCGCGGCCATGGCCAGCCGCCTCATGACCAAACTGGGCGCGGATCAAGAGGCGCTTCTGTCCGGCGCCACCAAATACGCCGTGGCGGTGGGCGAGGTTGAGGCGCCCTATGATCTGGACGCCATCACCTGCACCGCCACTGCCAAAGGTGACGGTCACGTCCTGTCGGGCCGCAAATCCGCCGTCTATGGCGGCCAAGTCGCCGATGTGATCCTTGTCGCCGCCATGCTGGATGGCACGCCCGCGCTCTTCGAAGTGCAGGCATCAGACGCCCAGATCGCAGGCTATCCGATGATGGACGGTGGCGGTGCCGCCGAGGTGCTCTTGGACGACACACCCGCCAAACTCCTGCTGGCCGATGCCGCTGACGCCCTGACCGACGCGCTGAACGCAGGCATCGTCGCCCTATGCGCCGAGGCCGTGGGTGCCATGGACGTGACCCACGCCACCACGCTCGATTACCTGCGCACCCGCAAGCAATTCGGCGTGCCCATCGGCAAGTTCCAGGTCCTGCAACACCGCGCCGTGGACATGCTGACCGAGATCGAGCAGTCCCGCTCCATCACCATCAAAGCCGCGGCGGAACTGGACGGTCCCGACGCCTCCCGCTTCGTGTCGATGGCGAAAAACCTGATCGGCCGCGCCGCCCGTCTGGTGGCGGAAGAAGCAATCCAGATGCACGGCGGCATCGCGATGACATGGGAATACCCCGTCTCGCATTACGCCAAACGTCTGGTGATGCTGGACGCGCAGCTTGGCGACACCGACTACCACCTGTCGCGCGTGATGGCAGGGCTGAAGGCGGCGTGAATCTTTGTGGCGGGGGCGACGCAGCGATCACGCGCTGCCCCCACCCCAACGCCCCGCGCGGAATCAAGGCCGCAGGCCGCCGCGCGATCGCCGACACGCCCCCCGGGGCGGCGATTTTGCAACCGTTGCGGCATGAACTAAGGTTCGATGACTGGGCAGGGATAAACTGCCCAGAACAACCGTCCCATCGCCACCCCGCGTGTCGGCGACCGCGCGTCTTGGTGGTAAGGTTGGGTTAGAGCCCGTAGCGGGGTCTGAGGCCGAGCGCGCTACATCTCAAGGGTCTGGATCATTTCAACCCGCACGGCATGCCCGACCCGACCAAACGGCCGCCGCAAACGCCGTTCAAAACACTCGGTCCATACCCGCAATCCACCCCGAAACCGTTAAAAAGTCCCTAACGCGGATCGCCAACCCATTGAAAACAAACAAACCGAAAAATGTCCCACGGTGGGACATTCCCGGATCACCGCTTGCGGTCGCGGCGCGAGGACATGGGCTGGAAAGCCACCCCCACATGCGCCTCACAATAGGGCTTGCCCGGCTGCGTGGGCAGGCCGCAGAACCAGAAATTCTCGGTCGCGGGATCGCCCACGGGCCATTTGCAGGTCCGCTCGGTCAGTTCCATCAGCGTCAGGCGGCGGGCCTTCTTTTCGATCTCGCTGACCTTGGCCAAGGCTTCGGGGCTGATCTCATTGGCCGAAGGCTGCGGCGGCAAAGGCTGCCCCGCCGGAATGATCGCCTTGCGGGTATGGGGTACCGTGACCTGACGGGTCGCGACATCCTCTTCGATGTCGTCCTCCTCGACATCGACCTCGACCTCATCCTCAACGATGCGGGGGGCAGGCTTGGCGGCGGGGCGGGCCTTCACTTCCACGGGCTTGGCGGGCGCAGCCTTGGGCTTGGCCTCGGGCTTGGGCGCGGCAGCAGGTGCGGCCGCAGGCGCAGGCGCCGCCCCCGCCCGGTTGGACAGACCCAGACGATGGACCTTGCCGATCACGGCATTGCGGGTGACGCCGCCCAATTCCTTGGCGATCTGGCTGGCCGACTGGCCCTCGCCCCACATTTTCTTCAACAGCTCAACGCGCTCATCGGTCCAGGACATGGTCTTTCCTTACCCAAAAGGCGGCCCGCAATTTCCGGGGCCGCCCTGTCATCTAGTCGCTTCCTATTCTAAACAACCCTTCCCGAGTTACAAGGTGCCGAATCACATCGGCGCCGGTTTGCGGCGGCTTGCGACCACTGCGCGACCAAGAAAAACAGGAGAAGCCGACATGCGTCAGACACTCGACATGGGAAGCCGCCGCTTTGGGCGGGTCAACTGGCTGGGTCTCTATACGCTGGCCTGGCGCGAGGTGATGCGCTTCGTCTCGGTCTGGACCCAGACCTTGCTGGCCCCGCTGGTGACGGCCGCGCTGTTTCTGGTGATCTTTTCCATCGCCATCGGCCCCGCGCGCGGCGATGTGCTGGGCGTGCCCTTCACCGCCTTCATCGCGCCGGGCATCCTGATGATGACGGTGATCCAGAACGCCTTTGCCAACACCTCATCCTCGATCGTGATTTCCAAGGTGCAGGGCAATATCGTGGACACGCTGATGCCGCCCCTGTCGGCGGGCGAGCTGGTGCTGGGCTATCTGGCGGGCGGGATCGTGCGCGGGCTGGCCGTGGCGCTGGCCATTGGTCTGGGTATCCTGCTGGTGCTGGGTATCCCGATTGCCCATCCCGGTTGGGCGCTGGTCTTCGTGCTGCTGGGCTCGGCCATGATGGGCGCGGTGGGGATCGTGGCGGGGGTCTTTGCCAACAAGTTCGACCAGATGGCAGCAATCACCAATTTCATCGTGACGCCCTTGGCCTTTCTGTCGGGCACCTTCTACTCGGTCGCCGCCCTGCCGCCCGTGCTTTATGAGATCACCCATGTGAACCCGGTCTTCTATCTGATCGACGGGGTCCGGTTCGGCGTTCTGGGGGTGTCGGACAGCTCGCCGTGGTTGGGGCTGGCGGTGTGCAGTGCGACCACGCTGGTGGTCAGCCTGATGGCGTGGTCGATGTTCCGCACCGGATACCGTCTGAAGGCGTGATCCGTCAGGGAGCAGCACCCGAGGTAGGGGGAATGGACGTGCGCTGCTTGCCAAGTCGCGCCTCGCGCCACGCCAGAAGGCCCGCGCCGGACAGGATCACGACCGCGCCCAGCCATGACACGGCATCCGGGCGCGTGCCAAAGACCATGGCATCGTAAAGTGATGCAAAGATCAGCGTGGCATAGCTGAACGGTGCCACGAAGCTGGCATCTGCGCGGGCCATGGCATTGATAAAGAAGGTCTGCGCCGTGGCCATCAGTAAACCGATTCCGGCAAGGGCGGCCCATTGCGCCGGGGTTGGTGGCACCCAGACCGGGATCACGGCGAGGCTGGCAATTGCGACTCCGATGGCGTTGTTGACCAGAAGGATCTGGAACGGGGCCTCGCGTCCGGCAAGCTTCTTCATGAAGATCACTTCAAGCCCCATGATGACCGCTGCAGCCAGCGCCAGCACAGCGGCGGGCTGAAAACTGGCCGGGGTGGGGCGCAGCAGGATCAGCGCGCCGATCAGGGCGACGCAGGCCGCGCTCCAGCGGATGCGACCTACCTTTTCACCCAGCAGGGGAATCGCCAGCAGCATGGCAAAGACCGGGTTCAGGAAACTGATTGCGGTGGCATCGCCCATCGGAATGAAGGCGACTGCCGCGAACATCAGCGTCACCCCGCCCCAACCGCAGAGCGTGCGCCCCAGATGCAGCCGCAGGTCGGGGCGCTGGATACGCGGGCGCAGCACAGTGGCAACCGTGACAAACAGGGCAAAGGCAAAGACAAAGCGGCCATGGCTGATCTGCAAAGGATGCAGCGGCGGGCCTAGGTGACCCGCACCAATGGCCTTGGCCAGCAGGGTGGTGCCCGCGATGAAGGCGGTGGCCGACAGCATCAGGCCGATGGCAAGCGGCGGGTTCAGGGTGCGGGCGACAAACATCGCCCATCTATGCTGTGGCCGGATTGCACAGGCAAGGGTCCGTCCTGCGGAATCTGTCTTGGCGTTTCCCATGCGCGGCGCTATCGTTGCAGGATGAACAAAAGCCGCGCCCTTTTCGTGACGATCCGACGCCGACGCACCCGCGCCTGACGTCCCGCCTGCTTTTGTTCCTCGCGCGGTTGCGCAAGATTACCCCGCACATCCCCCACTCGTCCGATATCGCTTGCCGATTGTTGCGCCAGCCGATGCCGAAACGTCGAGAATGTTGACTTGAGGCCTTGCGTGATGCACTCACAGGGCCTTGCCAGATAAGGAAGATCACCATGATCCCGTCCATTTTGCCGACCTATAACCGCGCCGCCCTGCAATTCGTCAAGGGAGAGGGCAGCTGGATGATCGAGGCGGACGGCCGACGCTTCCTTGATCTGGGGGCCGGGATCGCGGTCAACGTGCTGGGTCATGCCAATCCAGCGCTGGTGGCGGCGCTGACCGAACAGGCGAACAAGATCTGGCATGTGTCGAACCTTTACCAGATCCCGCAGCAGCAGGAGTTGGCGGACCGACTGGTGGCGGCGACCTTTGCCGATACGGTGTTCTTTACCAATTCGGGCACGGAAAGCTGCGAATTGGCGGTCAAGATGGCGCGCAAATACTGGTATGACAAAGGTCAGCCGGAGCGGACGGATATCATCGCCTTCAATGGCTCGTTCCATGGCCGGTCCTCGGCCGGGATTGCGGCGGCAGGGTCCGAGAAGATGACCAAGGGCTTTGGTCCGCTGTTGCCCGGTTTCATCCATCTGGACTGGGGCGACCATGATGCGCTGCATGCCGCCATCAACGAGCGCACCGCAGCGATCCTGATCGAGCCTGTGCAAGGTGAGGGCGGTATCCGCCCGCTGCCGGATCAGTGCCTCAAGGGGTTGCGGGCGCTGTGTGACGCGACGGGGACGCTGCTGATACTGGATGAGGTGCAGTGTGGCATGGGCCGCACGGGGCGGCTCTTCGCGCATGAATGGGCGGGTGTGACGCCGGATATCATGATGGTGGCCAAGGGTATCGGCGGGGGCTTTCCGCTGGGCGCGGTGCTGGCGACGGAAAACGCGGCCTCGGGCATGACGGCGGGCACGCATGGATCGACCTATGGCGGCAATCCGCTGGCCTGCGCCGTGGGCAATGCGGTGATGGAGATCGTGGCCGATCCCGCATTTCTGGAAGGGGTGCGCGCCCGTGCCGGCGGCTTGCGCCAAAAGCTGGAAGGGTTGGTCGGTGCCCACCCCGATGTGTTCGAGGCGGTGCGCGGATCTGGGCTGATGCTGGGTCTGAAATGCAAGGTTCCGAACACGGATATGGTGGCGGCCGGGTATGCCGAGCAGGTGATCACTGTGCCTGCGGGCGATAACGTGATCCGTCTGTTGCCGCCGTTGAACATTACCGAGGAAGAGATCGCCGAGGCGATCAATCGTCTTGACCGCGCGGCTGCCACGCTTGAGGCCAAGCGCGCCTGAGTTTCTTCTTGCCCCAAATATCCCGGGGGATCGTTCAACACAGTTGAACGTGGGGGCAGCGCCCCCCATCCCCGGCTTCAGGAACCGATTGCCATGCCGCATTTTCTCGACATCAACAAAACCTCACCCGCCGATCTGCGTCACATGATCGACGATGCCCGCCGGATCAAGGATGCGCGCAACGGTCGCCCCAAGGGGGCGGTAGATGCCGAGCAGCCGCTGGCGGGGCACATGGTCGCGCTGATCTTCGAGAAACCCTCGACCCGGACGCGGGTGTCTTTTGACGTTGGTGTGCGCCAGATGGGGGGGCAGACGATGGTGCTGTCGGGGGCCGACATGCAACTAGGGCATGGCGAGACGATTGCCGATACCGCCCGCGTTCTGTCGCGTTATGTGGACATGATCATGATCCGCACCTTCGAGGAGGCGACGCTGCTGGAGATGGCCGAGCATGCCACGGTGCCTGTGATCAACGGTCTGACCAACCGCACGCATCCCTGCCAGATCATGGCCGATATCATGACCTTCGAGGAACATCGCGGCCCGATCAAAGGGCGCAAGGTGGTGTGGTCCGGCGATGGCAACAATGTCTTTGCCAGCTTCGCGCATGCCGCCGGGCAGTTCGGCTTTGATCTGGTGTTTACGGGACCGCCGCCCCTGGACCCCGAGATGGTCTTTGTCGAGGAGGCGCGCGCCAAGGGGGTAAGCGTCACGATCGAGCGCGATCCCTACAAGGCGGTCGAGGGGGCCGATCTGGTCGTGACCGATACATGGGTCAGCATGCACGATCCGCAATCCGCGCGCGAGCGGCGGCACAACCAGTTGCGCGCCTATCAGGTGAACGAGGCGTTGATGGCGCGGGCCAAGCCGGATGCGTTGTTCATGCATTGTTTGCCCGCGCATCGTGATGATGAGGCGACAAGCGCCGTGATGGACGGGCCGCATTCGGTGATTTTCGATGAGGCCGAGAACCGCCTTCATGCACAAAAGGCCGTGATGCGCTGGTGTCTGGGCGTTTGACCTGATCAGGGGGCGCTGCCGCTCGGGTCGAATGTGTTTGACCATGTCGAGCTTTGCTCGACGCTTCCGCCCGGGATATTGGTGGCAAGACGACGCGGCGTTGTCTCAGGCGGGCAACTGCGACAGCACGAGGAAGATCACCCCTGACAACAGGGCTGTCGCGGGGACGGTGATGATCCAGGCGGCGATGATGGTCAGGAAATGCGAGCGGCGCACCAGCTTGCGGCGGCGGCGTTCCTCGGGGGCGATGCGTTTGGCCTCAGCCGCGACGAGGCTGCCTCTGCGGGTGCGGCGGTCGTGGTCCCATTCCCGGAAAAAGCCCACGCCAAAGACGGCGCCCACCGCGATATGGGTGGAACTGACGGGCAGGCCCAGCCAGCTTGCCACGATCACCGTGATGGCGGCGGACAGCGAAACGCAATAGGCGCGCATCGGGTTCAGCTTGGTGATCTGGCTGCCAACCATGCGGATCAGTTTCGGCCCAAAAAGGAACAGCCCGAAAGAGATACCGAAGGCTCCGATCATCATGACCCATGTGGGGATCCTCACGCTGTCGGATGCGCCGCCATCCTCGACCGCATGGACGATGGCGGCCAGCGGTCCCACCGCATTGGCCACGTCATTGGCGCCGTGGGCAAAGGACAGCAGTGCTGCGGAAAAGACGAGCGGCAGGCCGAACAGCACCTTGAGGGATTTGTTGCGGTTCTCCATCCCGCGCGCTTGGCGGCGGATGAGCGGCACACAGATCATCCAGCATGCGATGCCGATACCAAGGCCGATCAACAGGGCCAGTCCCAGGTCGATCTTGATGACCTTGTTCAGGCCCTTGAGCGCGAGATAGGTGCCGAAGGTGCCCGCCATGATGCCCAAAAGGACCGGAACCCAGACGCGCGCCGCTGCGATCTTGTCCGCGCGGTAGATGATCCGGCTTTTGATCACCGCAAGGAAGGCGGCGGCGATGATGCCGCCCATCAGTGGCGAGATGATCCAGCTGGCCGCAATCGCGCCCATGGAGGGCCAGTTCACGGCAGTCATCCCTGCCGCGACGATGCCCGCGCCCATCACACCGCCGACAACGGAATGTGTGGTCGAGACGGGTGCCCCGACCCATGTGGCAAGGTTCACCCAAAGCGCCGAGGACATCAGCGCCGCCATCATCGCCCAGACAAAGATGCGGGGATCGGCGATGGTGGCGGGGTC
>NCJR01000469.1 GCA_002282555.1 Rhodobacterales bacterium 34-62-10 | reverse complement strand
TCGGCATGGTCAGGGTGAAACGGTGGGGTAAGAGCCCACCGCGGGACTGGCAACAGGACCGGCACGGCAAGCCCCACCAGGAGCAATGCCGAATAGGGACCTCGCGCGGGGTGATCGGTTCGCCGATATCACCGCAGGGCAGGCTTTGACCCAGAGGTCCGGGTTGGCAGCTAGAGGGGTCGTGGTAACACGGTCCCAAGATGAATGATCATCCAGAGGGGG
Source organism: Rhodobacterales bacterium 34-62-10 (assembly GCA_002282555.1). Classification (GTDB taxonomy): domain Bacteria; phylum Pseudomonadota; class Alphaproteobacteria; order Rhodobacterales; family Rhodobacteraceae; genus Seohaeicola. The sequence goes on along the minus strand of NCJR01000469.1, from coordinate 1,164 downwards.
CAACCCCTTGGACAGAATCCGGCTTACAGGCCCTCCGCGCGCTTCATCGTTCTGCAAATACTCATATCCCCCGGCATGAGGGTTTGTGCCCGCTGCAAAATTTTGCGCGATTGTCGCAAACTCTGCGCTATGCTGGATCCATTCTGGCACGGGAGGGATTGCAACATGAGTTTCGTCAAGACATTGGCCACGCTTGCGGTGGGCTTCGCAGCCGCCAAGGGGATGCAGAAGGTCAAGGAGATGGGTGGCACCGCCGGCGTCAAGGACGCGCTGCGCAAGGCCGGAGAGCCGGGTGGCATGGCCGATGACATCGGCGCGATGGCGCAGAAGATGGGTTTGCCGGTGCAGCAGGAGCAGTTGCGCGGCATGTTCGACCGTTTCGGCAAGGGAGCGGCCGAGATGACCACGGCGACCGAATCCGGTCTGGGCAACCTGATGGGGGCGATGACCGGCATGGCCAGCGCCGGTGCCGCGGGTCTGGGCGGCATGATGGCGGCGATGACCGAAGGCACCGCCCTTGGTCAGGTGTCCGAGGACAATGCCAAGCTGATGATCCGCGCGATGATCCAGTCTGCCAAGGCCGACGGTGCGATCAGCCCCGAGGAGCGGGCGGCCATTCTGGATCATCTGGGAGATGCCAGCGACGAGGAAATCGCCTTTGTCGAGGCGGAACTGGCGGCCCCTGTCGATGTGGCGGGACTGGCGCAGGATACCGGTGCGCAGATGCGCGGGCAGGTCTATTCGGCGGCGCTGATGGCGGTGCAGGTGGATACCGAGGCCGAGCGGACCTATCTGCGGTCTCTGGCGCAGGCACTGGGCATGAGCGATGCCGAGCGTGATGCGCTGCATCAGGGGATGGGCCGGCCGACCGTCTGATTCCGCAGGACCGTTTGATCCCGCAGGACTGTTTGATCCCGCAACCAAGGGTGACGCGAAAAACCGCGCCTTGGCCTGCCATTGTCTGTTGACTCTGGTGCGGGCGCGGGTAAAAGCCGGGGTTCAAGGAATTTCACGGGCGGCTGCGTCGTCCGGCGTAGGAGAATAGCAATGGCGAAGCCGACGACCATCAAGATCCGTCTGAACTCGACCGCGGGCACGGGCCATTTTTACGTGACCAAGAAGAACGCCCGCACCATGACCGAGAAGATGGTGATCAAGAAATAC
>NCJR01000126.1 GCA_002282555.1 Rhodobacterales bacterium 34-62-10 | reverse complement strand
TTTTCAGCAAAACGAGATCCAGCACATTCTGGTGCGCCATGAACAGGGCGCGGTTCATGCGGCCGAAGGCTATGCCCGCGCCACCGGCAAGCCCGGCGTGGTGCTGGTGACATCCGGCCCCGGCGCGACGAACGCGGTGACGGGTCTGACCGATGCGCTGATGGACAGCATCCCGATTGTCGTGCTGACCGGACAGGTGCCGACCTTCATGATCGGCAATGACGCCTTCCAGGAGGCCGATACCGTCGGCATCACGCGGCCCTGCACCAAGCATAACTGGCTGGTCAAGGATACCGAGAAACTGTCCACCGTCCTGCACGAGGCCTTCCACGTTGCCCTGACGGGTCGCCCCGGCCCGGTGCTGGTGGATATTCCCAAGGATGTGCAATTCGCATCCGGCACCTATCACGCGCCACAGAAAGGCGGCTCGCGCCGCTATCAGCCGCAGGTCAAGGGCGATATCGACGCGATCACCGCGCTGGTGGCCGCACTTGAGACCGCGAAACGCCCCATATTCTATACGGGCGGCGGCGTGATCAATTCGGGCCCGGCCGCCAGCCAGTTGCTGCGCGAACTGGTCGAAGCCACGGGCTTTCCCATCACCTCGACCCTGATGGGTCTGGGCGCCTATCCCGCATCCGGCGACAAATGGCTGGGCATGCTGGGGATGCATGGGCTTTACGAGGCGAATATGGCCATGCATGGCTGCGATCTGATGATCAACATCGGCGCGCGGTTCGATGACCGGATCACGGGCCGCGTCGATGCCTTCAGCCCGAATTCCAAGAAAGTGCATATCGACATTGATCCCTCGTCGATCAACAAGGTGATCCGCGTCGATATCCCCATCGTGGGCGATGTGGCCCATGTGTTGGAAGACATGCTGAAAATCTGGAAGGCGCGCGGGCGCAAGACCAACAAGGAAGGTCTGGCCAAATGGTGGGCGCAGATCAACGAATGGCGCAAGATGGATTGCCTCAAGTTCGAGCAGAAGGGCAAGGTCATCAAGCCGCAATATGCGCTGAAACGGTTGGAAGAGCTGACCAAGACCTATGACCGCTATATCTGCACCGAAGTGGGCCAGCATCAGATGTGGGCGGCGCAATACCTGAATTTCGAGGGGCCGAACCGCTGGATGACCTCGGGCGGGTTGGGCACGATGGGCTATGGCTTCCCGGCCTCGATCGGCGTGCAGATGGCACACCCCGATGCGCTGGTCATCAACGTGGCGGGTGAGGCGTCATGGCTGATGAACATGCAGGAAATGGGCACGGCGATGCAGTTCAACCTGCCCGTCAAGCAGTTCATCCTGAACAATGAACGCCTTGGCATGGTGCGCCAGTGGCAGGAATTGCTGCATGGCGAGCGGTATTCGCAAAGCTGGTCGGAATCCCTGCCCGATTTCGTGAAACTGGCCGAGGCGTTTGGCGCGAAAGGTATCCTGTGCAAAGACCCCGATGATCTGGACGATGCGATCATGGAAATGATCACTTACAAAGGTCCGGTGATCTTTGATTGTCTGGTGGAAAAGCATGAAAACTGCTTCCCCATGATCCCCTCGGGCAAGGCGCATAACGAAATGCTGCTGGGCGATGCCTCGACCAAGGATGCAATCGGCGCGAAAGGGGCGGTGATGGTCTGATCCTGACGGATCGGCCTCCCCCTGCTACCATCAAAGGACCAAGACCATGTCTGCATTACAGATCAAGAAGGGCGCGACCAGCCATTCGGCCTATAACCTGCGGTCAACATTTTCGGATGTCGAAGAGCGTCATACGCTGGCGGTCATCGTCGATAACGAGGCGGGGGTTCTGGCCCGCGTGATCGGGCTGTTTTCCGGGCGCGGCTATAACATCGAAAGCCTGACCGTGGCCGAGATCGACCACACCGGGCATCTGAGCCGGATCACCATCGTCACCACCGGCACGCCGCAGGTGATCGAGCAGATCAAGGCGCAGCTGGGCCGGATCGTGCCCGTGCATGAGGTGCATGACCTGACGGTTGAAGGGGCGGCGGTCGAGCGGGAACTGGCGCTGTTCAAGGTGGCGGGCACCGGCGACAAGCGGGTCGAGGCGCTGCGTCTGGCCGATATCTTCCGCGCCAATGTGGTGGACAGCACCCTGACCAGCTTCGTGTTCGAGATCACGGGCGCGCCGGAAAAGATCGACGCCTTCGCCGAACTGATGCGCCCTTTGGGACTGCAGGAAGTGGCGCGCACCGGCGTGGCCGCCCTGTCGCGCGGCACGGCGTAAGGTTCACGCAAAACATCAAAATGGCGCGGCAACCCTTTGGTGCTGCGCCATTTTTTATGCCTCAGCCGTCACCAGGCGGTAAAGATGCCATGTCGCATGCCCCAGCAGCGGCAGCACGATGAACAGGCCCAGAAACCCCGGCAGCATCGCGGCGAATGTCAGCGCCGCAATCAGCGCGGCCCAGGCCAGCATCGGCGCAGGGTTCGCGGTGACCGTCTGGAAACTGGTGATCATCGCGGTGACAAAATCCACCTCACGCTCCAGCAGCAGCGGCAGGGCGATGACGGTGATCATATACAACAGCAGCGCGAAGACACCGCCGACCGCCGTGCCCACCGCCAGCATCGCCAGACCGTTGGGCGTCAGGAACACCCCGTAAGAGCTTGATATATTGGTCATCGTGGACAGGCCCATGAACAGCGCAAAGATCATATGCGCCAAAAAGAACCAGAACAGGAACACCATGATGATGATGGCGCAGATCGACGGCAGTTGCCGCCGCGATTGCCGCCAGACCACGCTCAGGATATCGGCCATGATCAGCGGGCGGCCCTGTTCCAGACGGCGGCTCACATCGTAAAGCCCCACGGCGGCAAAGGGGCCGACCAGCGGAAAGCCCACGGCGGCAAAGACCAGCCAATAGGTCTTGCCCGTGATCCATGTGATCCAGGCCAGCACCAGCCCCAGCGCCACATAGACCGAGGCGAAGAACAACCCGTAAAGCGGCGCGCGGCGCATATCGGCCCAGCCGCGGCGCAGCGCCTCGGCCAGCATCGCAAAACTGACCGCCCCAAAGTCGGGCAGCCCGTGTTTGGGTGTATCCGGCATGGTCCCTCCCCGTCACATTCCGGTTGCTGCGGATGAGAACCGCAAACCCGCGAAAACGCAAGCCTCAGGGCAGCTTGGGCGGCATCCGATTCGGCCAATCGGTGGCCCGGTGCCAGGCTTGCGCCAGTTGCAACAGCCCCGCATCGTCGCCATGCCGCCCGAACAGTTGCATCCCCATCGGCAGGCCCGCACCGGGGCTGCCCACCGCGCCAAAGCCAGCGGGCACGCAGATGGCGGGCAGACCGATCAGACTGACGGGAATCACCACCTCCATCCAGCGGTGATAGGTGTCCATTGGCTGCCCTGCGATCTCTTTCGGCCAGTCCAGTTCCACGGCAAAGGGCCAGACCTGCGCCGAGGGCAGGACAAGCGCGTCATAGGTGTCAAACAGGTCCGCAGCACAGGCATACCAGCGCGACCGGATCACGCTGGCGCGCTGAATCTGCATCGGGGTCAGGGCAAGGCCGGTTTCAATCTCCCAGATCGCCTCGGGCTTCAGCAGTTTGCGCTTGGCGGGGTCGGAATAAAGCGGGTCCAGCCGTCCGGCATTGGCAAAGGCCCGCAGGGTCAGCCAGCTTTCCCAGATCTCGGCGGCGCTAAAGGGGGCATCCACAGCCTCGACGGTGCAGCCCAGACCCTCAAACCCCTGCACGGCATGGCCCACCAGATCCAGCACCCCTGCGTCCATCGCATAGGCCCCGCCCCAATCGGCCAGATATCCGATGCGGCGGCCCGTCACATCCGCGTCGATCCCCGTCAGATAGCTTGCCTTCGGCAGGCCGAAGGGCACGCGGGGGTCGGGTCCGGCCTGCACTTCCAGCATTGCGGCCATGTCGCGCGGGCTGCGCGCCATCGGGCCAAGAGTCGCCAGCGGGTGCAGAAACGTATCGCCCACCGGATCGGCGGGGACACGGCCCCAACTGGGGCGCATGCCATAGACATTGCACCAGCCCGCCGGATTGCGCAGCGAGCCCATCATATCGGACCCATCCGTCACCGCGATCATCCGTGCCGCCAGCGCCGCCGCCGCCCCGCCCGACGATCCGCCCACGGTGCGCGTCGCGTCATAGGGGTTCAGCGTCGCGCCATGCACCGGGTTGAAGGTGTGGCTGCCCAGCCCGAATTCGGGTGTGTTGGTCTTGCCGATGAACAGCCCCCCTGCCGCGCGCATCCGTGCCACGACCCCGCAATCGGCTTTGGGCACGAAATCGGCAAAAGCAGGCGATCCCATCGAGGTGGGGATGCCTGCCACATCTGCCAAGTCCTTGACCGCCAGGGGAATCCCATGCAGCCAGCCCGTGCGGGGAGTGTTGTCTGCGGCTTTCGCCTCGGCCAGCAGCGCATCGGGATCACGCAGGCTGACCACGGCGTTGATGCCCGGATTGACCGCGTCGATCTGGTCAAGCGTGGCCTGCATCAGCTCGGCCGCGCTGATCGCGCGCGTCTCCAGCATCGACGACAGCTCCAACGCGTCGCGGTTCATCAGATCATCCATCGGTTACCCCTCCTGCCCCGGTGTTCCGTGGCAGTTTCGTCAGATAACCGTCAGGGTTTCAAGCGGAGTTCAGCCTTCGGCCTGCGCCTCGGCCCGGCTCTTGCCCGACACGGCCATGGCGAGTGTGGCGGCCATCAGACCGTCCAGATCGCCGTCCAGCACGCCTTGGGTATCCGATGTTTCAAACCCGGTGCGCAGGTCCTTGACCATCTGATAGGGCTGCAACACGTAGGACCGGATCTGGTTGCCCCAGCCCGCTTCGCCCTTGGCGGCATGCGCCTCGTTGATGGCGGCGTTGCGCTTGTCCAGTTCCAACTGGTAAAGCCGCGATTTCAGCGCTTTCATGGCGATATCGCGGTTCTGGTGCTGCGATTTTTCCGAACTGGTCACGACGATGCCGGTAGGCAGGTGGGTGATCCGCACCGCCGAGTCGGTGGTGTTGACGTGCTGCCCGCCTGCACCAGACGAGCGATAGGTGTCGATGCGGATATCGTTGGGCGCCACCTCGATCTCGATATTGTCATCCACGACCGGATAGACCCAGACCGAGGAGAAGGACGTGTGCCGCCGTGCAGCACTGTCATAGGGGCTGATGCGGACAAGGCGGTGTACGCCCGATTCCGATTTCATCCAGCCATAGGCGTTATGACCCGACACCTTGTAGACCACGGATTTGATCCCCGCCTCTTCGCCGGGGCTTTGGGCCTGCATTTCCACCTTGTAGCCTTTGCGTTCGGCCCAGCGGACATACATGCGCGCAAGGATGCTGGCCCAGTCGCAGCTTTCCGTGCCACCGGCACCTGCGTTGATCTCCAGAAACGCGTCATTGCCGTCAGCCTCGCCATCCAGAAGCGCTTCCAGCTCCTTCTCGGCGGCCTTGACCTTCAAGGCTTTCAGCGCGGCTTCGGCCTCCTTGACGACCTCGGTATCCTCTTCCATCTCGCCGAGTTCGATCAGGTCGATATTGTCCTGCAATTCCTGCGCGATTCCCTTGACGGTGCCGATGGCGTCCACAAGGTTCTGGCGGTCCCGCATCAGGGCTTGCGCCTTTTCGGGATCGTTCCACAGGGTCGGGTCTTCCACCCGCGCGTTGAATTCCTCAAGCCGATGCGGGGCCATCTCCCAATCCATCCGCTGGCGCAAAAGCTCCAGCGATTTCTGGATATCGGCAATCATGTTCTGAACCTCGGCGCGCATGGGTCTTCCTGCTGGATGGATCAAGGATGGGATCGGATGATCGCCCCGCGTGATAGACCAGCATCGGCTGCGGGGCAAGCGGGGCGGCACTCCCGCTGCGCGGGGGCTGCCGCTAATACAGCCCGCCCGAGGAGACAGTGCCGAAATTGGCCTTGGGGCCGACAGTCGCGGTGGACCCGGTCGATGTGGTCACCTCGCGGCCAAGACGTGCGCCCGCCTCCTGCACCAGTGGCAGGTTCGATCCCATGGCGAAGCCGCCGTCATACATCACGCCAAAGATCGGCTCTTCGCCGTCGCGGAAATATTCGGCCACCACATAATCGCCCGAGGCGTCATCGGACAGGCGCGCGCCGGTGAAACGGTCGATCTTGATGAAATGCCCGCCCGGTGGCACGGCAAAGGGACCGCCGCCGTATTTCGCCGTGGCCTTTTTCATGAACTCCTGAAACACCGGGCCGCACATGCCCCCACCCGAGGCGCCACGCCCCAGAGGGCGCGGCTGGTCATACCCGATATAGCACCCGGCCACGATATTGCTGGTGAAACCGATGAACCAGACATCCTTGGCCTCGTTGGTGGTGCCGGTCTT
>NCJR01000125.1 GCA_002282555.1 Rhodobacterales bacterium 34-62-10 | reverse complement strand
CCGTTCCTGACTGGGCCATCGCTCATCGCGAGATGCACAAGAAGGGCATCACCTTGCAGTTGCTGTGGGAAGAGTATGTCGATGCCCACGCGGGCGCAGAGACCTACCGCTACACGCAGTTCTGCCAGCTGTATCACGACCATGCCGCCACGCTCAAACGCTCCATGCGCTGGGAGGAGGAGGTTTACGGGCTCGAATACGACTTGGATATTTTCAACATCGTGGCCGTGGATGACTTCAATATGGGCGCAATGGAGAATAAGGGCTTGAACATTTTCAACTCAAGCTGCGTTCTGGCCTCGCCCGACACCTCGACGGATGCGAATTTCGAACGGATCGAGGCGATCATCGCGCATGAGTATTTCCACAACTGGACCGGCAATCGGATCACCTGCCGGGACTGGTTTCAGCTGTGTTTGAAGGAAGGGTTGACGGTGTTTCGCGACAGCCAGTTCACGTCGGATATGCGCTCGGCCCCGGTCAAGCGGATCTCGGATGTGATCGCCCTGCGCGCGCGCCAGTTCCGCGAGGATAACGGCCCGTTGGCGCATCCGGTGCGGCCTGCGAGCTTTGTCGAGATCAACAATTTCTACACCGCCACGGTCTATGAAAAGGGGGCAGAGCTTGTGGGCATGCTCAAGACGCTGGTCGGCGATGATGCTTATGCGGCGGCGTTGAAGGAATATTTCGCGCGCCATGACGGGCAGGCGGTGACGATTGAGGATTGGCTCAAGGTCTTTGAGGATGTGACGGGCCGCGATCTGGCGCAGTTCAAGCGCTGGTATACGGATGCGGGCACGCCACGCCTGAGCGTGACAGATAGCTGGCAGGACGGCACCTATACGCTGCATGTCAAGCAGCACACGCCGCCGACGCCCGGACAGCCAGATAAGGCGCCGCGCGTGATCCCGATTGCGGTGGGGCTTCTGAACCCCAATGGCGATGAGGTGGTGCCGACCACCGTGCTGGAGATGACGGAAACCGCGCAGAATTTCCGCTTCACAGGGCTTGCCGCCAAGCCCGTGCCGTCGATCCTGCGCGGATTCTCGGCCCCCGTGATCGTGGAACGCGCAACTGATAATGCGGAACGCGCCTTTCTGCTGGCGCATGACACTGACCCCTTCAACAAATGGGAAGCGGGGCGGGCCTTGGGGCGTGACACGCTGATGCGGATGGCCCTGACCGGGGCCGAGGCGGATCCCGCCTATCTGGATGCCCTGCGCGCAGTGCTGCGGGATGAGGGGCTTGATCCCGCCTTCCGCGCGCTGGCGCTGCGGCCCCCCAGTCAGGATGACATCGCGCAGGCTTTGCATGATGCGGGGCACACACCCGATCCGCAGGCGATCTATGACGCGGCCGACCGTCTGGGACAGGCAATGGCGCAGCATATGGCGGATCTGTTGCCCGGTCTTTACGACGCGATGACAGTGCCCGGCCCCTATAGCCCGGATGCGACAGCGGCGGGCAAGCGCGATCTGCAAGGGCTGGCCCTGTCGCTGCTGACGCGGCTGGACGCGGGCAAGGCGGCGCGGGTGCAGTTTGCCAGCGCCGACAACATGACCCAGCAACTGACCGCCCTGTCCTGCCTGATGGCGCGCCAGATCGGGGAGGATGAGAGCCGCGCCTTCCATGATCAATGGCGTCATGACCGGCTGGTGATGGACAAGTGGTTCGCCCTCAGCGTCAGCCATGCCCGCCCCGAGGATGCGGCGACGCGCGCGGCGGAATTGACCGCGCATCCCGATTTCAACATCCGCAACCCCAACCGCTTCCGCGCCACGTTCGGCGCGCTGGCGGGGCATGCGGCGGGGTTCCATCACGCCAGCGGTGCTGGCTATCAGACGCTGGCCGATTGGCTGATCCGGCTGGACCCGCTGAACCCGCAGACCACCGCGCGGATGTGCGCGGCGTTCGAGACCTGGACGCGCTATGACGCCACCCGGCAGCGCCATGCCCGCGCCGCGCTGGAGCGTATTCTGGCCACCCCCACCCTCAGCCGCGACACCACGGAAATGGTGAGCCGCATCCTGGGATCATGACCCAAGCGCACCCGCCCCTGCTGGATCATCGCCTACGCGGGCGCAATCCGCGTACGGCGGTGGTGCTGCTGGGGGTCTGGGTGGCGTTGCTGCTGTTCTGGGTGGGTCTGGATGCCGCGCCGTGGATCATGATCGGGCTGGCGCTGTTCACTCTGCCTGCGTTGTGGGATCTGGTCACCGACCGCCCCTCGGGTCTGCGGCTGACCGATGACAGCCTGCACTGGTTCAGCGGGCGGCGGTCCGACACGGTCCCGCTGGCACAGATCAAGGCGGTGCGGCTGGATCGGCGGCTGGACCTGAGCTACCGCGTGTCAATCGTGCTGCGCGATGATCGCCGCATCCGGCTGCCACAGGACTGCCTGCCGGACATCCCCGCGCTGGAGACGGGTCTGACCCAGGCGGGAATCAGGGTCGAGCGTCACCCTTTCTCGCTGCTCTGAGCCAGCAAAAACCCGGCGGGGCGCGCCTTGGGCCGGGTTGAGGAGAGCGGGCGGCAATAGCTTTGCTCTTTGAGCCAGCTTTGCATCTGTTTGCGCTTGGCCGGATCGCGCATCGGGCCCCAATCGGCGGCCACACCGCGCCAGCGCCCGGATTGCACGGCGATCACCCCGTCGCGCGCCACGGTGCGCGCCATGATGCGCAACCCGCAGGACAGGTTCGCGGCCCCGTTCTGCAAGGCCGCCCCGCTGCGCGCGTGACAGCCATGCCCCTTGGCCGTGGCGGGCAGGATCTGCAACAACCCGTGATACAGCCCGCCGCCACCAACGGCCCCGGCGCGATGCGTGCTTTCATACCGTGCAAGGGCGGATGACAGCCCGACCCAGAAGGCGCGCCGCTGCGCGGCATCCGCCTGTGGATAGGCCGGGCACCAATCGGCAATGTCCTGTGGCACGGTCTGCGCCAAGGGCGCGGCATGGCCTTGCAGCGCCGACAAAGCGGCGCGGGTCCAGATGGCGGTTCCGGGCTTTTGCCCCCAGGCCATGCGCGGCAACGTCTCGGTCCGGGCACGCGGGCGGATGAGCGTTACAGCGAAGACGCCCGATGCGCCGACGCCCGATACCCCGACTGTTGTGGCACCTGATGTCGCAAGGGTTCCGGACATCTGCCCCTCGGCCGCAACCGTGTGCGGCAGGGCAAGTCCAAGACACAACAGCAATGGCATAAGGCGCGACAGCAGCATGGGGGCACTTTGTCCGGTGCCGCATCCTCTGCCTAGAGCGTATTTTCAGCATCGGCGCTTGTTCGCCCAGCCTTGCCCCGGCCCTGTCAGCGCGGCGCGCACCTCTGCCCTCTTGCCCCGCCCCGGCCCCTGTCCTAGAACGCTGCAATCCCTGACCAAAGGACCGGACCGATGCTTGATCTGACCTATGAGACCCCGAAACCGCGTGTCATCGCAGGTGCCAAGCAGGATTGGGAGCTTGTGATCGGGATGGAGGTCCACGCGCAGGTGTCATCCAATGCCAAGCTGTTTTCGGGTGCCTCCACGAAATTCGGCAATGAACCCAATGCCAATGTGTCCTTCGTCGATGCCGCCATGCCGGGGATGCTGCCCGTCATCAACGAATTCTGCGTGGAACAAGCCGTGCGCACGGGTCTGGGTCTGAAGGCGCAGATCAACCTGTGGTCGGCCTTTGACCGCAAAAACTATTTCTACCCCGATTTGCCGCAGGGCTATCAGATCAGCCAGCTTTACCATCCCATCGTGGGTGAGGGCGAGATTCTGGTCGAGATGGGCCCCGGTGTCGCGCGTCTGGTGCGGGTCGAGCGGATCCATCTGGAACAGGATGCGGGCAAGTCGATCCATGACATGGACCCGAACATGTCCTTTGTCGATCTGAACCGCACGGGTGTGGCGCTGATGGAGATTGTCAGCCGCCCCGATATTCGCGGGCCTGAGGAGGCGGCCGCCTATGTCACCAAGCTGCGCCAGATCCTGCGGTATTTGGGCACCTGCGACGGGAACATGCAGAACGGCAACCTGCGCGCCGATGTGAACGTGTCGATCTGCGCCCCCGGCCAGTATGAGAAATATCAGGCCACCGGCGATTTCAGCCATCTGGGGACGCGCTGCGAGATCAAGAACATGAACTCGATGCGCTTCATCCAAGCCGCCATCGAGGTCGAGGCGCGGCGTCAGATCGCCATTGTCGAGGCTGGTGGCAAGGTCGTGCAGGAAACGCGGCTCTATGACGTCGAGAAGAACGAGACGCGTTCGATGCGTTCCAAGGAAGAAGCGCATGATTACCGCTATTTCCCCGATCCCGACCTGCTGCCCCTGGAGATCGAGCAGGCATGGGTTGACGATATCAAGGCGCGTCTGCCCGAACTGCCCGACGCCAAGAAAGCGCGGTTCATGGGGGATTTCGGCCTGACCGATTATGACGCCAGTGTGTTGACCGCTGAGTTGGATGCCTCCAGCTATTTCGAGGCCGTGGCGCAGGGGCGCGATGGCAAGATGGCGGCGAATTGGGTGATCAACGAGCTGTTCGGGCGCCTGAAGAAGGACAGTCTGGATATTTCCGACAGCCCCGTGACGCCCGCGCAACTGGGCGGGATCATTGACCTGATCGCGAGCGAGGCCATTTCCGGCAAGATTGCCAAGGACCTGTTCGAGATCGTCTATACGACAGGCGGTGATCCGGCGCAGATCGTCGAGGATCGCGGGATGAAGCAGGTGACAGACACCGGCGCGATCGAGGCGGCGGTGGATCAGATCATCGCGGAAAACCCCGCGCAGGTGGAAAAAGCCAAGCAGAACCCGAAACTGGCAGGCTGGTTCGTGGGTCAGGTGATGAAGGCCACGGGCGGCAAGGCCAATCCCGCGACGGTGAACCAGTTGGTGATGGACAAGCTGGGTCTGTAAGCCCCACGACAGGAGACGCTGATGACAATCCCCGCGCCTTTCACATCATCCGTGATGGAGGTCGAGCCGCAATGGATCGACTTCAACGGCCATATGAACATGGCCTATTACAATGTGCTGTTCGATCGCTGCGCGGATCAGGCTTATGGGCTGATGGGGTTTGGCCCCGATTACGTCAAGACGCGCGGGCATTCGACCTTCACCGCGGAATTCCACATCTGCTATGTCCGCGAATTGCATCTGGGGGCCAAGGTGCGGTCCACCTTTCAGCTGATCGCCCATGACGAGAAACGGTTCCACACCTATCAGGAGCTGTGGCACGAGGATGGCTGGCTGGCCGCCACCGCCGAGGCTTTGGGGCTGCATATCGACATGTCCGGCCCGCGCGTGGCCGTGATGCCCGACGATATCCGCGCCAAGCTTGCGGCGTTGCAGGCGGCGCATGACGCCCTGCCCCGGCCCGACCGTGTGGGGCGGTCGATCGCGCTCAAGCGCAAATAGGCGCGGGCGGCGCGAATAATCGCCCAAACCGGCGCGGCGGCGCGGAACTGGCTGGAAGCGGCGGGGTTTGACTGCTAAAAGCCCACGACCCAGATGTCAGGACCCTATCCATGAGCTATGAATACCGCGTCATTCCCGCGCCTGTGAAGGGCACCAAGGCCAAGGGTGCCAAGACCGCCGAGGAGCGTTTCGCCCTGACCCTGCAGGAGGCGATGAACAGCATGGCAGCGGATGGGTGGGAGTTTCAGCGCGCCGAGACCCTGCCATCGGAAGAACGCAGCGGTCTGACCGGGCGCAAGACCGTCTATCACAACATGCTGGTGTTCCGGCGCACCAACGCCGCCGCGGTCGAGGCGTTTCAGCCAAGGGAAATGCCGCCCCTGTCGGCGCAGGAGGCCCGCACCGATGCGCCGGTCCCCTTCATCCGTCCCGGTCTGACGGCTGTGGCGGAACCATCGCCCAAGGCGCCGCCGGTGCTGTCGCCCCGCGCGCTGTCGGGCAGTTTGTCGGGTCAGATGTCCAAAGACACCGAGACGTCGCGCGACTGAAGCGCGCGACGACCCGGCCGGTTCAGCCCGTCACAGCCGGTTCAGCCCGTCACAGCCGGTTCAGCCCGTCACATCAAGGGCCAGCGCGTGAATCCGCCCGATCAGTTGCGGGCCAAGCGCCGCGTGGATCGCGCGGTGGCGTTGCAACCGGGTCATGGGCGCGAATTGCTGCGACCGGATGACCACGCGAAAATGGCTCTCGCCGCCCTCGGCATAGCCCGAGTGACCACGGTGCTGTTCGCTTTCGTCAACCACTTCAAGGTGTTGCGGCCCGAAAGCCGCTTCGAGTGCCGTTCTGATCTCTTGAGTCCTGCTCATAATTTTACCCACTGCCCCCCTTCAATCCTGATGCAAACAGTCTAAACTCTGTGCTCCGAGTCGAAAAGGTGAACCTATGTCCAAGCCAGATCCCTTTGGGTTCGACATGTCCGTGTCGTCGGCCAAGAAG
>NCJR01000005.1 GCA_002282555.1 Rhodobacterales bacterium 34-62-10 | reverse complement strand
CGGCGAATGGCCAACCGTGTTCGGCGACGCCAAAATGACCACGGCGCTCCTCGACCGCCTGACCCATCACTGCGAGATCATCGAAACCGGCAACGAGTCTTGGCGCTTCAAAAACCGCGCCTGACCCCGATCAGGGCCTGATCCGCCTCCACTCTGTGATCAGTTCCGTCGGCTCAGGCCCTGATCTCGACGGTGCAAAGGGGGTCAATTTTGGACGCCGATACGGGGTCAGTTTTGCAAGCCGATTGACACTATGATGAGATCGCCTCGGTCTATGCCCGCACCGGTGGCAATGGCGCAGACCTGATCGGCACAATCCAGATCGAGCTGACAGACTGGGATACCCGCAGACCCGCCGTACTGATCGGAGAAGCGATCCGCGCCGAGATGGCGCAGATCCCCGGGATCGATGTGCAGGTGCAGACAGCCTCGGGAGGTCCGTCCTCCGGCAAGCCGATCAACGTGCAGGTCCGCGGTGGCACGCCAGAGGCCCAGAGTGGCACGGTGGCGGCCCTGCGCCGGGCAATGGATGAGATCGGTGGCTTCACGGATGTGACCGACACGCGTGCCCTTCCCGGGGTCGAGTGGCTTTTGCAAGTCAACAGGTCAGAGGCCGCGCGCTTTGGAGTGGATATCTCCACCCTGGGTCAAGCGGTGCAGCTGATGACCCGCGGGATCAAGGTCGCGGACTACCGCCCGGATGGTGCCGATGGCACCGTCGACATCCGCCTGCGCTTCCCGGCGGAGTATCGTTCTCTTGACGGGCTCGAGGCGCTGCGCATCCCGACCTCGGCCGGCATGGTTCCGATCAGCAACTTCGTCACCTTCGCGCCGGCGCCGCGCAGCGGCACCATCGAGCGGATCGATCAGAAGCGGGTCCTGAGCATTGAGGCCAATGTCGCACCGGGCGTGCTGGTCAATGACCAGGTGCTGGCGCTTCAGGCGGCCATTGCGACCACGGATTTGCCACCAGGGGTCGAGATCTCCTTTGGCGGCGAAGCACAGGACCAACAGGAGTCGATGATCTTCCTGGTCGGGGCGTTCATCTCGGCGATCGTGATGATGTTCGCGATCCTGCTGATCCAGTTCAACAGCTTCTATCAGGCCTTCGTGGTGATGTCGGCGATCATCTTCTCGGTCGCGGGCGTGCTCTTCGGCCTGCTGGTTACGGGACAGCCCTTCGGCATCGTCATGGGCGGGATCGGGGTGATTGCCCTGGCCGGAATCGTGGTGAACAACAACATCGTGCTGATCGACAGCTATAACGGCCTGTGCCGTGAAGGGCTGGAGCCGCTGGAGGCGGCACTGCGCACCGGGGCAGGGCGCCTGCGCCCGGTGGTGCTCACCTCGGTCACAACGGTGCTGGGCCTGATGCCGATGGTGCTGGGCATCAACATCAACTTCTTCACCCGTGAGATCGTGCAAGGGGCCCCATCGACCCAGTGGTGGGTTGAGCTTTCCTCGGCGATTGCGGGTGGATTGACCATCGCCACGCTGCTGACGCTGATCGTCACGCCTGTGATACTGGTGCTGGGTGAAAAGAAGCCAAGGCGGCGCGGCTTCGGGCGCATCCGCGGCTGGCTACGACGGGCAGACCGGATTTCCATCGATAGCTGACGGCCATAGATGCGTGCCCTTGGCTACCAGCTATTCTCTCCGCCGCGTGCCAGGAAGAGGTCGCGGGTTGGAATGGCGAGATCGAAGTCGAGCCGGTCGGACAGTTCTTGCATCTGGCTGCCAAGCGCGTCGCCCAAGAGCTTGAACCCAGGTCCTTGCAGGCCGTTGATCTGATCGGCCGCCGACTGGAGAACCTCGCGCAGCCCGCGCGCCAAACCTGCATTGAACCGCCGAAAACCGATCGCCTCGGCGAAGGCCACAAGGTCCTCGGGCCGCAGATCGGACAAGCGTTCTGCAGATCCGATCCGGAAGGAGAAGTCCTGATTGACTGCGCCATCCATCATGACCGGCACGATGTCGTAGAACGGTGCAAGCCGGGGACGGGTGCCACGGTCATAGATCAGACTATGATTTTTGGCGTGGTTATCGGTATTGCCGAGCGCGATATTCAGAAGCGTGCCGAAGAAGAAAGCGCGTCGCGCCAGCGCCGGTGCATCCGTCTGGTCGAGCACGCGCGCGATCGCGCTCGCATCGAAACGCCGCTCCGGAATAGCCGCGTCGCGCTCGTATTTCAGCGACGGCGCGAAACCGAGCGCCTGGCAGAAATCCTCCTGATGAATGCGGGTGACCAGCCCATCCTCGATGCGCCGATCGTAGCGCTCAATGAGCAAGCCGCGATAATCACCCACCTCCAGAACCTCGGCTCTGGCGACGGGGTGATCCTGGGCCTTGGCTGCGATCCACAGAAGCGAGAGCTCATCCTGGACGAGGCTTCGCTCGGCCGGGCGTGGGACTTTGAGGATATGGGTTGTGGGCGCGCCACCCTTGGGCAGCAGCAGGCGACCCTCGTGCACCGCTACGGCGATTTTCCCCTGCACCCCGGCAAGGGGAGAAGGATCGGTGGCGCCGGCCGGCAAACGACGGCGCTCGAGTCCGGCCATGACAGCTTCAAGGTCATCGAGCGGGTAATAGTCGCGCGCCAGGTCTCCCGGGTGTTTCCCAGGCGGGTCGCCCATGGGCACACAGCTGATCGCCCCGGGGCAGTCTTTGCCAAGATGAAAGAGCAGACCCGCGATATCGTTGTTGTCGATACCATGCCGCGCCATGACCTGCTCGCGCTGTTCGTTCTCGAAGATCAGGTTGGCAAAGAAGGCGCGGGCTTCGGCGTCTCCGAAGGCTTCCTCGCGCACCGGCAGGGAAAGTGAAATCTGAGATGCATCTGTGAGGTAGCGGAAGGACATGGTGCCTTCCTCTCCCGTGAGACGCGCGACCGGGGCTGCGACGCCATCAAGGTGGACATCTAGGGTGACGTTCACTTCTGCGCACTCCGGTCTTGTGAAGTGAACTGGTTTCCGTCGCCACCTCGAGCCTGCCCATAGCCTCCGCTGGTCGTCAGCGTGAGTTCGAGACCGAGTTCACGGCAAAGATGGAGGATCAGCCCGATCTGCGCGGTGTCCTTTCCATTCTCCACCGAGGAGATGAACTTCCGACCCACGCCCACGACCTGGGAGAGGTCGTCCTGGGTCATGTTCAGCGCCTTCCGGCGCTGCTGGATGGTTTTTCCGATATCGGCCGCTGTCGTGGATCGCTGTTGCATGGTGTCGCCGCGTGAGTTCGTTCGGACACAAAATGGGACTTTCAGCGCTGCAAGTCAAGAAATGCGTTCGAGCGGACGCAAATATGTGCCAACTGCGACTTGAGAGACCAAATGAGTCCGATCAGACACATCGACTAATCGCTGCGATCGCTACAAAGGCAAAGGCTACGTCAGTTTTTGCTCAACTCACTGAGCAATATAGCCGATGTTGCTCACCAGAATGAACAAACTGGGGGCGCGGCCTAAGCGCCTGCCAACGATGAACACAGGCAGGCGCCGATATCAGGTCGCAAAATCGAGCGGCACGGCGGTGCGCTCGCGGATCATCTCGAGCGCACGCGTGATCATCACAGGCAGGACCGGCAGATCAAGGTGCACCGGGGGTGCCGGATCAGGGCAGGGGTCCCCAAGAGGTTCGATGACAATGCGAGACCGCACTTCACCCGTCGGGCGCGTCACTTCCGGAATATCGACCAGGAGATGAATCTCACCGACACGGCCGCGCAGGCGACGACCACGATCCTCGGTCCAGCGGGTCTTTTCCCAGAGCTTCCAACTACGCATGCTGATGATGCGCCCATCCCGGTCGGCGCGGGTCTGAAAGGTCGCCAGCACCTCATCGGGGACAGCCTCGGCCGCCTCAAGCCAGGCCCCACGCCCGCCCTCACGCATCACCAAGCGGCACCTGGGAAGATCCTGAATGATCCGGACCTCCCAAGTCTCAGCGCCGCGCGTGACAACAGTCTCCTCTTCGATATGCAGGATGGCCTCGCATCGGGTCGCCCTGGTGAAGGCGGAGCTGATCTCTTTTTACGGGGCGCGAGGGCTGAGCCCGACGAAGTGGGCCAGATCGCGACGGTTGCGAAGCGGATGGGGAATGCGGGTGAAATCGAACATGCAGGCCTCCGGATTGCGCATGGGAAGTCGAGCGAGATCATGCAGGGGAGGGTGGTGGCTGGGACAGGCAGTCCCGGGGTGCCAAGGATGATCCTGGCGCACTGGTGAGATGGAAGAACAGGCAAGATGCCAGAACCATCAGATCTCCCGTTCCGGAGGGCTTGGTCGGCGCGGAAGAGATCCAGGTCCGTTGTGCCTCATGACAAGGAGTTAGGGTCGCGAGACCAGACTGACCAAGCGGATTGAAGCAGATACAAGCGCATTGCTTTTGTCATACAATCACAGCTCCTCCCACTAATTGCGATCGCTCAGGGACGAGAGGTGATTATCCCGCTGACACATCACCCACTACATCTGGTGTAGTGAATTTCCGTATCAGTGGGGTGCCCGAGGCTTCTGTGACCGTCCGGTAGTAAGGACTGTGCAGCACCTTGGCCGAGGTCACCCGACCCCGGGTCTTGTTGCGCTCCAGGTGACGATGAACCGTCAGCCGGAGGCTGTCCGCCTTCGTGAGGTGTGCAGTCCGATCGAAAGCGGAACGTCCGCTTTCCAGATTGCGCGCCGCATTCACGTCGGCATGGATCTTGTGGCCACATGAGGCGCAAGCGAACTGAGCTTGGCTCTTGCGATTGGCCTTGGCGACATGACCGCAATGGCTATTCGAGCATGTCTGTGAGGAGTATGCCGGATTCACCTCGCGATGCGTGATTCCGTAGCGTTCCTCGAAGTCTTTCAGCTTCTCGCGAATGACCTTTCGGCCCGACCGGGCGAGAATACGGTTGAGGCGCCTGGAGAGTCCGGGTGCTGTGAAGTCCAGCTTCTCGACCACGATGTGGGCCGGTCGTTTCATTTTGATCAGACGATTCAGCACGCGCCCGATCTCGGCCTTAATGAACCCGCGGAAGGTCGTGACCCGGGCGCGGTAGCGACGCGAACGGTTGGGACGTATCTCCTGTGATTGCAGTCGCCGCGCGAGCCCGTTGATGCGGGCATCGTGTTTCTTCAGCTGGTCGAACCATGTGCGGCCAAGAAGATCTCCATCCGGTGTCGCGAACATCGTCGAGAGACCAAAATCGAGAGCAAGCTCTTCGCGCAGTGGTCGCCATGCGCCCTTCCGGCACGGCATCCCGCCGTTTTACTTTACAGCGCAGGCGGCTTCGTAGTTAGCGCGGGCACCATCGATCATGGTTGTCACGAGACCCATGGCCATCTCCTGGGCAAGCGCGTCATCTGGACCTTCTGCGCCATCCTCACTCCGAGGCATGAACTCCGCAACCATGCCTGGATGGTGTGTCTCCAGGAAGGCAGCGATTGTGAACAAGGTGACCATACCCTGACCCTCGATCTGACCAGAAGTCTCCAGGAAGGCAGCAGTCTCGTCAGACAGACCCGTCAAGGACGCCAATCCGGCGGCATCGACTTCGTCGCGGCCCTTCATCTCCAGTCCGAGAGCCCTGAGCTCATCGCCCGTCTTCGCCTCGATCAGACTTCCGATCTCGGCATAGGCCGCGCAGGCCTGATCAGAATAGGGATCTTCCGATTTCGTTTCCCCCAGAGCTGCTCCCAGCGCGCTAATCACTGCGTCACTGGTTGATTGGGGCGCAGCGCCCTCCTCCACCTCGGCCTTCTCCTCATCTGCCGGACAGCCCTGAAAGGAATAATACATCGTGCCTCCGAAGAATGTCCTGTCCGGGAACCGCGCGTCGCGCTTCAGCGTGAACGCCTGCTCAATCCGAGCGGAAAGATCTGGTTCGGAGATCCCGGCTACGCATGCATCAGCGATATTGTCGACACCGATCAGCTCGCGCGTTTCTGCAGCCTTTCGGGCGGCGTTCTGAAAGCATGTCCACTGACCAGAGAAGGTCTCGTTAGTCTTCCCGCAGGCCGCAATGACGGGCTCGGCCGCTGCCCCATAAAACTCCGCGCTGCGCGCCACTTCGAGCATCTCGAAGGCTGTGGCACCTTCCTTGAGGCAATCCGGAAGCTCCGAGGCTGAGGCCACGGCATTGCACTGGGCAATGACCTCGGCCGGAATGTCGCCCGACTGAGCAAAAGCGGGCGTGGACAGCAATGCCGAGATCACGAAGCAGGATAGACGCAAAATATGGCCTCCGGTCTGTTGAGTATCGCCCTGCCCTGCGGCGCGCCGGGGATCAGGATCTGAAATGTCGAGATCTTGAGCATGCCCAAGCGACGCGTGCAGCGCAAGCGTGCACAGACGCCCTTGAATGCCATTGCGAGGCGATCAACACCGTGATCACCTGAGCTGTGCAGCGCGCGCGCTGGTCAGCGATGGCGTCGTCATTGATCACGGCGGAGCGCAGATAAAGGGCGGCAGTCACTGTATCGGTCATGTCTTTGTCTTTCTTCGAGGCCAGCGATCACTTGATATTCCGAAGTTGTGTAACTGCCTGTTCAACTGGATGCCAACACGGAATGTCTTGCCAAAGCTTGACAGAAACTTAGGTATCTAAGAAAAAGGGTGCGCTGAAGGCATCTTTTAGCAAAATGAACGGGATCAAGGAGGGAAATATGAACAGCATCGCGGTGACCGTGACCGGACGGCGCCAACTCACCGAACATATTTGTGAGTTCACTCTGACCTCGTCGAGCGGGGCCAAGCTTCCCTCTTTTACCGCGGGCGCTCATATCACGGTCCAAACACCCTCAGGTGCAATGCGCCGATATTCTCTCGTCAATAACGGCAATGACCCCGCTGTCTACAAGATCGCCCTCAAGCGAGAGGTCAACGGACGGGGCGGATCGATGTCGATGCATGACCATGCGCTCGAGGGGACCGAACTGAAAATAGAGGCTCCGGAAAACACATTCGCGCTCACCGAAGCCAAGGAGTATCTGCTCATCGCGGGCGGCATCGGCGTTACGCCAATCTACGCCATGTCCCAGCATCTCCTGCGCGAAGGCAAGCCGTTTCATGTCATTTATTGTACGCGTTCCGAAGCCGAGACGGCATTCCTGGATGAGATGAAGTCGACGCTGGGCGATAAACTCACCCTGCACCACGACGGTGGAGACCCTGATCGGATCTATGATTTCTGGGATCACTTCGAAGACCCGAAGGACATGAAAATCTATTGCTGCGGCCCGCAGCCGCTGCTTGAAGAGATCGAGGCGATCTCGGGGCACTGGCCTGAGGGTCGCGTGATTTTCGAGGATTTCAAACCGGTCGAGGTGGTGCGCGCTGACGACAAACCCTTCGATGTCACGCTACGGAAATCAAGCGTTACGGTTCATGTCCCGGAAGATCGCTCCATTCTTGAAGCTCTCAGGGACAGCGGCATCGCCACAGTGAGTTCCTGTGAAAGCGGCACCTGCGGCACCTGCAAGACCCGGCTCGTTTCCGGGGAGGTCGATCATCGGGACATGGTTCTGATGGACGAAGAAAAAGACCGCTACGTGATGATCTGCGTGTCACGTGCCAAGGAAGGGGGTCTGGTCCTTGACCTTTGATCCGATACGGTTGGGTGTTGTGGGGTTGGGTAGAGCTTTCGTGCTCATGCTTCCGACCTTACGCAACGATGCGCGCGTCAAGCTGATCGCCGCTGCCGCACCGCGTGCAGAAAGCCGCGAAGCCTTCGAGGCCGAGTTCGGTGGGCGCGGTTACGCCTCTGTCGAGGCGCTTGCCAACGATCCCGAGGTTGAAGCTGTCTACATTGCAACCCCACATCAGATGCATGCAGAACATGTTGCTGCTGTGGCTGCGGCGGGGAAGCACATTCTGGTCGACAAACCGCTGTCAGTCACGATGGCGGATGCCGACAATATGGTGGATGTGGCGCGCGCTGCCGGGGTTCATCTTATCGTCGGGCCCAGCCACAGTTTCGATCCGCCGGTTCTAAAGGCCCGCCAGATCATAGAAAGCGGCCAGTTCGGTGCTGTTCGGATGGTCCAGGCGCTCAATTACACCGATTTTCTTTATCGGCCGCGTCGACCGGAGGAACTTAGGACCGAAGAAGGCGGTGGTGTTCTGTTCAGCCAAGGGATTCACCAGATCGACATCGTGCGGCTGCTGTGCGGCGGGCGCGCAAAGAGCGTCACGGCAATGACCGGCGCATGGGATCCCGAGCGCCCGACTGAAGGGGCTTATTCAGCTTTGATGGATTTCGACGGTGGTGCTTTCGCCACGCTAACTTATTCGGGCTACGCTCATTTCGACAGCGATGACTGGATGGACAACGTGGCCGAGCTTGGCGGCGCGAAGGGACCTGAAAGCTATGGCGCGGCGCGGCGCGCGCTTCAGAACCTTGACCCGGTCGCTGAAGCCAAATTGAAGGCTACCCGCACCTATGGGGCTGGAACTGTTCCGCCTTCTGCGCTGAGCAACGAACACTTCGGGCCGATCATCGTGCTGTGCGACCGTGCTGATCTGCGATTGCGCCCTGGCGGCATCGACATTTTTGGCGACACGGAGCGGCACAGGGTGGAAGTGCCGCTGAATGCCGCGCCTCGGAAGAGTGTAATTGATGCTCTTGTAGCCGCGGTTCGACAGAAGATTGCCCCACCGCAGACCGCAGAGTGGGGTCGGGCCAGCCTCGAAGTTTGCCACGCAATCCTAGACTCGGCCCAAACCGGGGAAACAATCAAGCTCACAAGACAATGTGGCATCGAATATCGGGAGGAGACCCAGTGACAAATCTTACCCTTTCTCTTGCGATGGGCAATTATGACCGGACTCGCGCCATAGTGGACGGCAGAGTCAAGATCGACGGCGTTGATCCTGTGCCGATGCTTCTATCGCCTGAAGAGATGTTCTTTCGGGCCTTCCGCCACCAGGCGTTTGACATCTCCGAATTGTCGTTGTCCTCGTATTCGATCTCGGTTGCGCGCGGAAATGCACACTATGTTGCAGTTCCTGTTTTCCTCAGCCGGGCCTTCCGGCACACTTCCGTCTACATCCGCACAGACCGGGGGATCGACCGACCGGAGGATCTGAAAGGTCGCAAGATCGGGATCGCGGAATATCAGCTGTCCGCCAATGTCTGGGTGCGCGGCATCCTTGAAGAGCATTTCGGGGTGAAGCCTTCGGATATCGAATGGATCCGGGGCGGCATGGACACACCCGGTCGACCCGAGAAGATCAAGGTTGATTTGCCCGCGGACGTTCGCGTCACACCGGCGCCCGAGGGGGCAACGCTCAACCAGATGCTTGTGGACGGAGAAATCGACGGGTTCATCGGTCCGCGTTGGCCGCGTTGCTATGCAGAAGGGCACCCGCATGTCGGGAGGCTTTTCTCCGATAGTGTCGGCGCTGCGGAGGCCTATTTCCGCGAAACGAAGATCTTTCCCATCATGCATGTGCTGGGAGTGAGGCGCAGCTTGGCGCAAGAGCACCCGTGGCTGCCCGGCGCATTGATGAAGGGCTTTGTGCAAGCCAAGGCGATCGCGCAAGACGCGCTGCAAGACACGTCTGCAACAAAAGTGACGATGCCCTTTGTCGAGGACACGCTGAATAGGGCACAGGCGCTCATGGGCCCGGATCCTTGGTCTTATGGCGTGACGCACAACGCCCATGTGCTCGACAAGTTCCTGCAATATCACCACGACCAGGGGCTCTCGCCGAAGCGCGTCGCTGTCGAGGATCTCTTTCATCCTTCGACCTACGAAGCCTACAGCCTTTAAGGGAATCACATGACGGACTTGACCCCAGGGGACCTTGTCGAAATCCATGTTGTTGGCGACAAGAAGGCCTATGCCCAGATAACGCATAGTCATCCCAGCTATCCGCCTGTCGTGCGTGTGATTAAAGGGCTATACGATACGCGTCCGGCGGATCTGGATGCGCTGGTTTCGGGAAAGACAAGCTTTGTCGCGATGATACCTCTGGCCAGCGCGATGACCCGCGCCGGTGCGACAGTCGAAAAACTTGGCAGCTACCAGGTTCCGCTGGAGCACCGCGACTTTCCGACCTTCCGAACGCCGATCCGGGACAAGAAAGGCGAGATCGTCTACTGGTGGTTCTGGGATGGGCGCGGCCTGACCTACGACGCAGAACTTACCGAGGCGCAAAGTGCCTTGCCGATGCGCGAGGTCATGACCGGCGCGCGTTTTCTCGAGCTTCTGGCGCAGTAACGCCGGTCTGCAAAGATCGGAACTTGCGATTGTGGGCGAATTCACCGTTGTGGGGAGGACAACCAAGTGGGAGTTTTCGATATAAACGCCGCGCTACCGCAGCGCTGCGATATCTACGCGGGGGGCACTTGGCAGCCCCCGCTGTCGGGTCAGTATGCCGACACGTTCAATCCAGGGTCGGGAACGGTTTTGGCGTCCGTTGCGGACGCCGGTAAGCCAGATGTTGACATTGTCGTTGCAAAGGCGCGCGCGGGTTTCGCTGAATGGCGTGATGTCGTGCCCTTGGAGCGCGCTCGGATCCTGAAGGAAATCGCCGCATTGCTGCGTCGCCATGGTGATGAACTGGCGCTGATCGATGCGGCCAATTGCGGAAATCCTTACACGGAAATGCGCGGTGACGCTGCCATTGCAGCCGCGCAGATGGAGTTCTTCGCGGGTCTGGTTACCGAGATGAAGGGCGATACCATTCCGATGGGGCCCGACCGGGTCAACATGACCATCCGCGAGCCTTTGGGTGTGGTCGCCCGCATCCTTGCGTTCAACCATCCCTTCATGTTCTGTGGCGGCAAGATGGCCGCGCCGCTCGCGGCTGGAAACTCGGTGATCATAAAGCCACCGGTTCAGGCGCCGCTTTCTGCATTGAGGCTTGCTGAACTGATTGATGGTCTGCTTCCTGACGGCGCCTTCAGCGTGCTTCCCGGCGGGACAGAGGCGGGCGCGGCGCTGGCCGAACACAAGGGTGTCGACAAGGTGACCCTGATCGGCTCGGTCACGGCTGGCAAGGCCGTGATGCGCAGCGCGTCCGATACTCTCAAGCCGGTCTTGTTGGAGCTTGGCGGAAAGAATGCCCTGATCGCATATCCTGACAGCAATCCCGAGAAGATCGCGGATGCCATAGTTGCCGGCATGAATTTCGGCTGGTGCGGTCAATCCTGCGGTTCGACAAGTCGCGCGTTTCTGCATGCGGATCTGCATGACGCGGTGGTAGAACTCCTGCCGGGGAAAATCGCGCGTTACAAACCCGGCATCCCGACTGACCCGGACACCACGATGGGGTCCCTCGTATCCCGGCAGCATTTCGAGCGGGTCATGGATTACATTGAAAGCGCAAAAGCCGAGGGTGCACGCATCGTGACCGGCGGTCATGCCATCACCGAAGGAGCGCTTGCCGCGGGCTGTTTTATTGCGCCGACCATTTTTGCAGATGTCAGGCCCGCGATGCGGATCGCCCGCGAGGAGATCTTCGGGCCGGTGCTTGCAGTCCGACGCTGGTCTGACGAAGTTGACATGCTGAAAGAGGTCAACGGACTAGAAGTCGGGCTGACCTGCGCGATCTGGAGCCGTGATCTGGCGACAGCACATCGCGCCGCCAACCGCGTAGAGGCCGGGTTCGTCTGGATCAATGAGGTCGGTAAACACTTCCTCGGTGCTCCATTCGGCGGCGTCAAGCAATCGGGCATAGGCCGTGAGGAAGGGATCGGCGAGCTGCTTTCCTTCACAAATGAAAAGAACATTCACATCAACTTGTCGGGCCAATAGGACAGAGTTTGACGGAGACAGAAATGCGAGACGACCTCGACCGCCCCGTTCCCAGTGAAATCACTGATCTCTTCGGTAGCGACGCCATTGCTGAAATGCTTCGCCGGCTGGGCGCGCCTTATGTGGCGCTGAATCCCGGTTCGAGCTTTCGTGGATTGCATGACAGCCTCGTCAACTATCTTGGCAACCGGGACCCGCAGATCCTGCTGTGTCTGCATGAGGAACATGCGGTGGCTATTGCCCATGGCTGGGCCAAGGTGACCGGCACACCGCTGGCGGTCATCCTGCATGCGAATGTCGGTCTGATGCATGCGTCAATGGCGGTGTATAACGCGTGGTGTGATCGTGTGCCGATGATGATATTCGGAGCGACTGGCCCGGTGGATGCCGCCAAACGTCGGCCCTGGATCGACTGGATCCACACCTCGCGTGATCAGGCGGCAATTATCCGACCCTATATCAAATGGGACGATCAGCCAGCGTCACTCGAGGCTTCGCTGTCCTCGATGTTGAGGTCTTCGGTTATCACACAAACTGCACCGAAGGCCCCTACTTATGTCTGCTTCGATGTGACCGTCCAGGAAGAACGCATAGTTGAAATCCCGGCGCTGCCCGCACCCGAACGCCACGTGGCGCCCCGTATGGCCGAAATTTCGGGATCCGATGTGCGCGAGGTTCTGACGATGCTCGAGGCGTCTCAGAAACCTACTTTCTTGATGGGTCGCATGTCTCGCGACCAAGGGGATTGGGACCGGCGAGTCGCACTTGCCGAACATTTCGGAGCCCGGGTTGTTACTGATATCAAGACCGCCGCAGCCTTCCCGAGTCGGCATCCGCTGCATATCGGTGCCCCGGGCTACTTCGTCTCTCGCGATGCAGCCCAGGCAATCGCCGAGGCAGACTTGATCATAGGCTTCGACTGGGTCGATTTGGGTGGAACCATGAAGCAGTCAGCTCTCGATGTCGCGCGCGCCAAGGTTGTGAACATCTCGCTCGATTGCCTGTTGACCAACGGCTGGTCATTGGATCACCAGGCTTTCTCACCCTCCGATCTTTCGCTTCTGGCGGATCCAGACGCAGCAGTTCGCGCGATGTGCGCGGCGGTGGGACTTGCGGAAAATGCCAAGGGACAGATGAGTATTCTCTCGCCCGAGCCTGCAGAGCACAGGGCGGAGGCAATGATCTCGATTGACTCGCTTGCTGACACACTTGCCGAAGAGCTGTCGAATGTGGCAGCAAGCTATCTTCGACTGACCCTGAGTTGGAGCGGATCGAAGTGCGATTTCCGAGGGCCGCTCGATTATCTCGGATACGATGGTGGTGCCGGTATCGGCTCGGGTCCCGGAATGGCAGTCGGATCGGCGCTCGCGCTTCGGGGTTCTGGAAAGGTGCCCGTCGCCGTTCTCGGAGATGGGGATTTCCTGATGGGGGCAACAGCTATCTGGACGGCGGCTCATCACCGGATCCCGATGCTTGTCGTTGTTGCCAACAACCGGTCCTACTTCAACGATGAGGTGCATCAGGAGCGTGTAGCGATTGATCGTGACCGGCCAGTGGAAAACAAGCATGTCGGACAGGCAATAAGTGAGCCGGATATCGACATTGCCGCGATTGCTCGCGCGCAGGGTGCAACGGCGTTCGGGCCGGTCGAGACGATTGGCGCGCTGCGTGCCACTTTGATCGAGGCCATCAGCGCCGCTCAATCAGGACAGACGGTCGTAGTCGATGCAAGGGTCAAGCCAGGATATAGCGACGACATGGCCGAAGGTATGACCAACAACTGATTTGAGCAAACCAAAGGGTTGGCATATCTTCGCCGGGGCGACACAAAGTTTTAGCACAGGCTGGCTGTGCCGACGGTGTGTTTAGCCCGAGAGGCAAATATGACAGAACTACCCCGGAAGGAAGTAACCGCACAAAGGCTCGGGCAAACCGAGGAACGGATCGCACGGCTGGTTCGGCTTGCCGCACGTGCGTTCAATCGTTCTTTGCAGATACGCCTTAACACGGAGGGCGTGACGTTCGGGCAATGGATTTTCCTGCGGATTCTCTGGACGAATGACGGTCTGTCTCAACGCGAACTCAGTGAGAAAGCGCAGTTGACCGAACCTACCGCGCATACTGCCTTGCTTCGCATGGAAGAGTTGGGCTTCATCACGCGCCAGAATGTCGGTGGCAACAGGCGGCGGCAGCATGCGTTTTTGACCGAGAAAGGCTGGGCATTGCGTGACCGTTTGGAGCCTTTGGCGGTCGAGACCAACGCTTTGGCAGTCGAGGGGCTGTCAGAGGAAGAGGTCCGGGCCCTGAGACGCGCGTTGGGATTGATGATTCGCAATCTGGAGCAGGACGAGAAGAATGGCGCTGAACTCGGGCTTAAGGTGCCCTCAACGCGCTCGCTCAACAGTCTCTGACGATTCCTAAATCGCTGTTTTGCTAAGGCGCTCCTTTTTAGCACCTAAACTAAGATATCTAATATGTTGACAGAGGCGTGTTTGATTTAGATCATAGACATCTAAGATTCTTGGTCTTGCGTCCAAGTTCTTTGTGACACTCAAGCGGCAATCGCGCCGTAGAGCGAAAAGGGAGGGAAACGAATGAAACTGACTGCAATGGTTGCCGCGATTGGGATTGCCGCAACCTCAACGATCGCAACAGCTGAACCTGTAAACTTGACGCTTTCAGGTGGCAACCCGGGAGGACTTTGGTCGTTGCTCGGTGCGGGTATTGACCGTGCTACAAAGGCCGATGATGCTAACTCGGTCATCACCTACCAGGCAACTGGCGGTGGCTTCGCGAACATCGGCCTTCTAGGTGCCAGTCGGACAGATCTTGGGCTTGTTCACGACGCCGAAGCCAAGATCGCGCTTCAGGGTGGAGAGCCGTTCCAGGCTCCGATCGAGAATATGCGTGCGATCGGCTACATGTATAACTGGGCGCCTATGCATTTCTTCCTGACGAAGTCTGTCGCGGACCAGTATGGAATCGACAGCCTCGATGACATTGCCACAAGCGGAGCGCCGTTGCGTATCGGAATCAACCGGTCCGGAAACATCACGTCCAATATCGCGCTCAAGATGCTCGAGGAAGCTGGTGTGACCGAGGAATCCCTCACTGCGGCTGGGGGGCAGCTTGTGCGGGCAGGGGCCAACGAGCAGGCCGAACTGATCCAGGATGGTCGTTTAGACATGATCAGCAACGGCATCTTCATCAACCACTCGTCTTTCCGGGCTGTAAATGAAAACAGCGAAGTGGTCCTTCTGAGTATCCCGGATGCAGTGATCGCCGCGACTAACGAAGCCTTCGGAACCGGTTCTATGGTCATTCCCGCTGGTAGCTATCCGTTCCAACCCGGCGACGTACCCACCGTTACGCTCGGCGCGCTGCTTGCCGCGACAGATTCCTTGGACGATGCAACCGCAGCTTCACTGGCAAGCTCGCTGCTAAAGAACATCGATGAAGTGCGCGCTGTTCATGGCGCTATGAAGTCGCTGTCGCCCGAACTTCTGGCAACACCCAGTGTTCTCGAGTTCCATCCGGGTGCTGCGGAAGTCTACAAAGAGGCAGGGCTACTCAAGTGATTGGATCTCTCGTCGCCACCGGCCGCAGGCGTAAGCTTGCGGCAGGTTCGCAACGTGCCCTGATCATCGTCGCAGCTATTTTTGCGGGATGGGTCATTTACGCGAACCTGTTCACTATCTCAGATCCTCTAATCCTGGGAATCCTCTTTGTCTGCGGCATCTACACAATCATGTTCGTTGCGATCGGTGCTACGCCGGCCGCACCGGACAAGGTCCCTTTCTATGACTGGGGAATGTCAATTCTAAGCCTCGCCTGTGGTGTGTTTTTCTTTACAAACGCCGGCGCGATCTCGGATCGGATCAGTTTGCTGGAGCCGTTCACTCCTGCGCAGCTGTTCTTCGGAAGCGCCCTGATGTTATTGACGCTTGAAGCGACGCGGCGGACCACGGGCATGGGATTAACCGCCGTGGTGATGTTGTTCCTGCTCTACAACCAGTTCGGTTCATTGCTTCCCCCGCCATTCGGACATGGCATCTCTGATTACACGTACCTTCTGGACATTCTTGTGTTCACAACGGATGGCGTTTTCGGGGTCCCGATACAGGTGGTGGCCAGCTATGTCTTTCTGTTCGTGATGTTCGGAACCTTCTTGTCTAAAGCAGGTGGAGGAGAGTTCTTTTTCAATCTTGCTTCGCTAGTCACTGGTAAGTCACGGGGCGGTCCGGCCAAAATCGCTGTTATCTCTTCGGGTCTCTATGGCACAATGTCGGGAAGCCCTACCTCTGATGTCGTTGCAACAGGCTCGATCACAATTCCGGTTATGAAGCGGCTGGGCTACAAGGCGCGATTTGCAGGAGCTGTCGAGGTGGCTGCATCAACAGGCGGCAGCGCCATGCCTCCGATCATGGGGTCGGCCGCATTCATTCTCGCCGAATATACCTCGGTCCCTTACCAGGAGGTGGTCCTTGCTGCGTTACTCCCTGCCTTGCTTTATTATCTCGGGGTTTTCTTGCAGGTTCATCTGAGAGCCGTGAAGGATGACCTTCGTCCTTCGGATGGTGAAATACCAACCGTCGTCGAGACATTCCGTACAGGCTGGGTGTTCATGATCCCCATTATCGGGATCGTCTGGGCACTGCTTGCCGGCTATTCTCCGACATTCACCGCTGGTGTAGGTGTTCTGGCTGCTGTGGGTGCTGCTACGCTTCTGAAGGCAACGCGTCTTTCGGCTTGGCAAGTCATCGAAGGTCTGGGCGAGACGACCCTGCGTATTCTTCCCGTAGCGGGGGCATGTGCCGCCGCAGGCTTGGTGATCGGCGGGCTGTCCATGACCGGGCTTGGTATGAAGGCTGCCAATGTGATCCTGACAATCAGCGGTGGCCAAGCCGCAGTGACGCTGGTGATTGCAGCTGTCGTAACGATCATCCTTGGGTTGGGCATGCCAACCCCAAGCGCATATATCCTTGCGGCTGTTCTCGTGGGCCCGGCTCTGGCAAAGCTTGGTTATCCAATACTTCAGAGCCACATGTTCCTTCTATACTATGCGATCATGTCGGCTCTGACGCCACCCATTGCGGTTGCGGCTTTGGCTGCGGCGGCGATAGCTGATGAGGATCCATTCAAGATCGCGTTTTCGGCTGTCCGGCTGGCCGCAATAGGCTTCTTGATGCCCTTTGCCTTCATCTGGAACCCCGGCCTTCTATTGCTGGGAGACACCCTGACGAACTCGGTTGCGATTCTGGGCGGCGTTCTTGCAACCGCTGCCATAGCGATTTCGATTGAGGGCTACGTGGGCGTCGCGCTCCGGCAGGTCGAGCGACTTTTCCTCGTTCTGGCCGCGATCGCCGCCGTGCAGCCGGTGTTGTCAGCGTCCTTGGCGGGCATCGTGGTCATTTTGCTCTTGTCGGCGCGCTACGTGATCTTGCTGCGCAGGCAGGATGGGATGAAGCCGGCCTAAATTCGTCGCGGGGCCCGGAAACTCACCGGTCTCCGTAAGAAACCAGTTCGTTGGGTTGCAGGGCCGGATTTGCGTCCGCGTTTTGGCCGCTCGCTTTTTCTCTAAGGCAGATAGGCAGAAATGAGTTGATGGAGCTGAAAAACGTGTTGGCAAAAGGCAATTCCACTGGCAGCGCCGGTCAGATAGCGAATGACTCTGAAAATTCCGTGGCAAGGCCTGTTCCCGTGTTCTGGAAGCGTTGGGCAGTCAGCATGCTAGCGGTTTATCCGCCTTTGGTATGTCTGGTCTTGGTTTCGAAATATGTGTTGGAGGGTGCACCAATGATGGTGTCGCTGTTTATCATCGCGTTTTGTCTGACCGGTCTCTCGACCGGTCTGATCCTTCCTTTCCTCAATCGGCGCCTCAAGGAGTGGCTGCACCGATGAAGGGGATAAATGCTCGGTTCAGTCGAGGGTTGGATGATTTAGTGTTGAGTCATACGAAACTTGACACAAAAACTTAGATAGCTAATTAGTAGAAGAACCCGGGTTCATTTCGCTCAAGGAGGAACTGATGCTTACTTTCGAGGAAAACGAGCTGCTCACGCGCGTTAACGGCGATGCTCCGATGGCGCGCCTCATGCGGCAACACTGGACCCCTGTATGCCTGATCGAAGAAGTTGCTGAACCCGATGGTAAGCCTTTGCGCGTAGAGGTTTTGGGCGAAAAGTATGTGGCCTTCCGTGACACAAAGGGCCGCCTCGGCATGCTGGACGAACTTTGTCCACATCGCAAAGCTTCGCTTGTTTATGGTCGCAACGAGGATTGCGGCCTACGCTGCCTTTACCACGGCTGGAAAATGGACGTGGAAGGCAATGTCGTCGCCATGTCGTCCGAACCCGAAGGAAGCCCGCTGATGGACAAAGTCAAGGCGCGTTCCTATCCGGTGCGGGAATGGGGCGGCTTTGTTTGGGCCTGGTTGGGCGAGAAGGACGAAATGCCTGAGTTAAAGCCGCCGGCCTTCGCACCGCAAGAGGATACGCCTGTATCGATCCTCAAAATTCGCGTTCCGGCTAATTGGGCTCAGATCCACGAAGGTCAAATCGACTCGGCTCATTCGTCGTCATTGCACTCGTCCACGATGAAGCCCGCACGGGTTGAAGGCGCCTCTGCCGATGACAAGGCGTGGTACCGCCCGTCCACGGACAAGTCACCACGCATGCAGACCGAAACTACAAGCTACGGCTTCCACTACGCTGCGATCCGCAAGCCCATCAAGAATCCGAAGACGCACAACTACCTGCGGATCACTGAGTTCGTGGCCCCGTATTATTCACTGATCCCACCAAACAACAATTACAAGGTGGCCAGCGTTATCGTGCCGATCAACGATGACGAAACAGCCTTTCATTTTCTTGCCTTCGGCGGGCCGAACGTGCCGCCGACCGAAGAATGGCGTGCATTCAACCATGCTGTTCCCGGCAAGGATTTGGATCACAAGTGGCGCACCAAGCGCACCCTTGAAAACGACTTCATGCAGGATCGCGATTGGATGAAGGAAGGCCACTTCACGGGTGTTCCGGGCATTCCGAACGAAGACATCATTATGTGGGTGTCGATGGGAAGCCGAGTGCAGCGCCACACGGACGTGCTTGGCGCCTCCGACCTTGCGATCGTCGAGTTCCGTCGGCTGATGGCTGATGCTGCCCAAAAGGTTGCGGATGGTGGTAAGGCGATTGGAACCGACTCGGACATCCCACAGGCGCAGATTGCTTCCCACGAAGGTGTTTACCCGAAGGAGGTCGACTGGCGGACTTTGGTCACGCCCGCCTCAAGAGGTCAGGCTGCCGAATAAAGGTTGAACCCCAAGCCGATTTCAACACTCCCGCCAGACAATGGCGGCTGTGTTGCCTTGGCGGCCATCTCAATGTGGATGCCGCGACTGGCACCATGTTTACGAATGGATCATTCTAGAAACAGAACTGAAAGCGAGACCGTCAGAATGGGTGAACTCTACGCGCTTCTGTCGGCGGCAAGTTTTGGTGTCGCAGGAGCGGCTGTTGCGAAAGGGGCGCCCGAGGCGAGAGGCGACAATGGGGTATTCCTGTCGATCATCCTCACGCTTTCGCTGTCATTCCTGTTATGGATAACCTTCGGCATCGACTTGGATACCTTGGGCGACAAATCCGCTCTTTTGATCGGTTTGAGCTATTTTGCCGCCGCTGGCGTTCTGGCTACGGTTCTCGGTCGGTTAACAAACTTTCGCTCTATCGCGCTTTCTGGGGCAATTAGGTCAAGCGTATTCCGACGTATGATCCCGGTCTTCTCCACAATCCTGGCTGTGGTGCTCCTCTCGGAGCGCTACGCGCCTTTGAGTGTTGCAGGCATGATACTGATTCTAAGCAGCATCGGGCTTGCGATGTGGGAGAGGGCGCCAAGCATCGGAAGCGGCACTTGGGCCCGATCCCCTCTCCAATTGCGTATCGGCTTGTTGTTCGGAGCCGTTTCTGCCTTCTGCTATGCGCTTGCCTATGTTGCACGTAAGCTAGCCATGGATCACTTGCCAGAAGCCGCCTTCGGTGCGTTTGTGGGTGCGTTGACCGGCGTGATCTGGTATCTCGTCGCCTCATCAGTGAGCACTCGATATCGTCGGAGCCTCATCTCGGTGTTCAAGGATGCTGGTTCTTGGCAGTGGCTTGCGGCACTGGGGATGTCTTTCGGGCAGATCCTGCTTTTTTTTGCATTGATTTCAGCTCCTGTTACCGTTGTTGCAATCATCGGCTCGCTGGAGATGTTTGTTGGCGCGTATCTTGCCGCTTTCCTTTTCAAGAGCGAACCTGTGCCGGGCCGTATGATGGTGTTGGCGACCATGATCGCTACCGCGGGTGTTGCAATGGTGGCTTTTGGCACCTGATGAAAGCCATTTGACCCAATCCTGGGCTGCCCCCACCGCCGCGTCTCATCCAGATGAACGCGGAATCTCATCATGATTGTCGCGCCGCACTCCGATTGGAGCGTCTCTGACGCCCCGCACTCTGCTAGAGCATGTCGCGCCTGATCAGATTCTGGATTCCCATAGCGATCATCCTGTGATTCCATGTCTTGGAGGCAGCTATGGGGGTCAGAGATGGGAAAACCGCATCCTGTTGAGTTGCGTGGTAAGCATTCGCGGAGGGCCGTCTGGCTGTTGAGCGGGCAGAACGTTTATCGAGTGTCCTTATGGACGCACACGAAGACACTCGCCGTATTCAAGTTTT